>NZ_JBHYDX010000029.1:0-71914 GCF_051860505.1 Pannonibacter sp.
GTCGTGCTCAATGGCGGCGCCATCGAGCAGATCGGCGATCCGATCTCGGTCTATGAACAGCCCGCCTCCACCTTCGTCGCCTCCTTCATCGGCTCGCCGGCCATGAACCTGATCCCGGTCAGCCTGCGCGACGGCCGCGCCACCCTCGACAGCGAAACGGCAGCAGGGGGCACCGGCCTTACCGGGCCCGACCTTGCCAATGGAGCTGGCTATACGCTGGGCGTGCGGCCCGAGCACTTCGTGCCGGCAAGCGAGCGGCCCGCCGGTCCCGGCGACCTCAGCCTCACCGTCACCACCACCGTGCTCGAACCGGTCGGCGCAGAGAGCTACCTCTATGCCACCATCGGCGGTGACAGTGCGGCAACCGGCGCAGTGGCAAACAGCGCGGCCCCGCATGTGGTCATCCGCGTCCCCGCCGCCGCCCGCCACCAGCCCGGCGAAGTCCTCTCCTTCACCGCCCCCGCAGACCGCATCCACCCCTTCGACAAGACTACAGGCAAACGCATCCAACGCTAAACGCGGGGAGGCAGAAACCAGAACCGCCCGAATGACACTCACGCCCCGGCCGCGACCCTTCGCGCGCGCCGGGGTTTTTTGGTGCCAAAAGGCGAGGGGCAGGCGCTACTGGCGGATCTCCACCGGCACGCACATCTGGTATAGACTGCGCTATGTCCAGCGCTCCCTCGTCCGAATCCCCACTAGTCCACGCAACGCCGGAGCTGATGCGCCGCGTGACCGCCTGGCTCGATCACCTTGGCGACGAACGGCGTCTTTCTGACAAGACTCTGGTTGCCTATGAGCGCGATGTGACCCAGTTCCTGCAGTTCCTGACGCTGCATCTCGGCGGTGCGCTGGGCGTCGACGAGATCCGAAGTCTTGCTCCTGCGGACTTTCGGGCGTTTCTGGCCCGTCGGCGCAACGCCGGTGTTGGCAGTCGCTCGCTGGCGCGCGGCCTTGCCGGCATCCGATCTTTCCTCGGCTTTCTGGAGCGGCGCGGCGAGGTCAATGCAGCGGCCGCCGGAGCGGTTCGGCCGCCGCGCCAGCCGCGTTCGTTGCCCAAGCCGCTGTCGGTCGCGGATGCGAGGGCGGTGACCTCCGGCGATCTGGCTCTGGAGACTGCGCCCTGGATCGAGGCGCGCAATGCAGCCGTTCTGACGCTGCTTTATGGCTGTGGCCTGCGTATCTCCGAAGCCCTGGCGCTGTCCTTGCGCAGTGCGCCTTTGCCGACCACGCGCAGCTTGCGCATTGTCGGCAAGGGCGGAAAGGAGCGCATCGTGCCCTTGCTGCCGGCGGTTGGCGAGGCAATCGCCGCCTATCTGCGGCTGTGTCCCTACCAGCTGGAGCCCGATGGGCCGCTGTTTGTCGGCGCGCGCGGCGGGCCGCTCAGCCCGCGCTTGATACAGATGGCAGTCGAGAAACTGCGCGGCGCGTTGGGTCTGCCCGACAGTGCAACACCGCATGCTCTGCGCCACTCCTTCGCCACGCATCTTCTGGCGAGCGGCGGGGACTTGCGCTCGATCCAGGAACTGCTGGGCCATGCCAGCCTTTCCACCACGCAGATCTACACGGAAGTCGATGCCGCGCGGCTTCTGCAGGCCTATGACAAGGCGCATCCCCGGGCGCGGGGCGAGCGGGTCTAGGGCAGATCCGGCGACGATGAGGTGGTCCTCCGTCAGTAACTGCCTGAAAACAGAGTACTTTCGCACCGTAGGCTTTGCTGCGGCCCTGCGCCTTGAGCGCCACGCCTCGCCGCTCCATGACGATTTTGTAGATTCGGTGTTGGCGCAGCCGTTATTCTGCTGTATATGAAAGCTATCGACTTTTTGGGCCAGGCTTGGCTTCTCGCGGTGTCAACGATATCGACCCGCCAATCTCTCTTCCAAAAATCTGCGATACACGACCGCCTTGATCATTCGGATCCGGGCGTCGAAACTCTATATCAAGGTACTGCACATGAAAACCGGAACCGTAAAGTTCTTCAACGGCCAGAAGGGCTTTGGCTTCATCCAGCCGGAAGACGGCAGCCGCGATGTCTTCGTTCACATCAGCGCTGTCGAGCGTTCGGGCCTCAGCCACCTCGGCGAAGGTCAGAAGGTCAGCTTCGAGCTGGAAACCGACCGTCAGGGCCGCAGCGCTGCTGCAAACCTGCAGCTTCTCTGAGCTGAATTCAGCGCTTTGAGAGCGCCGTCGCCCTGATCTGGCCAGACCGGACAGGCGAGTGAGCCGCCTCCAAGACGCCAGGCCCCGGACTTGTCCGGGGCCTAAATTTTTTCGCCGCAGGGGGGTGCAATTTCCCAGAAACCTGCTAGGTTGCGCCACCTTTCGTGCCGTATGGCGCTTGTACTCAACTCCCCCGGTCGCCGCCAAGGCAGTTTCGGCCGGGCCAACGTCAGGATTTACCTTGCAGGTTCTCGTTCGTGACAACAACATCGAGCAGGCGCTCCGCGTCCTGAAGAAGAAGCTCCAGCGTGAGGGCGTGCTGCGCGAGATGAAGGCGCGCCGCTCTTTCGAGAAGCCGTCTGAGAAGCGCGTGCGTGAAAAGGCTGAGGCCGTTCGCCGTGCCCGCAAGGCTGCTCGCAAGCTCGCACAGCGTGAAGGCCTGATCGCAGCTCCCAAGCGCAAGGCGCGCTGAGCCGTCCAGGTCTTGTCTTTCCTGCAATGCCCTCGGACCAACCGGTTCCGGGGGTTTTTGCATGGGATGCGCCGCGCTGAAAATTAACGGAAGGTTAAGCGCCGACCGCTAGCGTCTGGTCATGGGAGGATGCCTATGACGCCGCTGGTCCAGTATACCGCCACTGCCGCCTTTGCCATCGGCCTGGTTGTTGGTGGCGTCATGCCCTGGGGTCGGACAGTGGACATGGCTCTGGCGCAGTCGACCGGGCGGGTTTACTGCCCGCTGCCCGAAGACGGCATCTGGGTTGACCGCAAGGCCAAACGCCAGGAATTGACGCGGCTTGAGGTGGAAAGTCGCTGCGTCGACGATAAGGTGGAGATCCGCGCCCGGGCCTTCATGCGCTGCAGCCCGAGTGATTGCAAATGGGGCTGGACGGAAGCGACCCTTCGCCCCGGCGGCGGCGTCAATGTGCGTCTGCTTGGCTTCTATGGTGCCCGCATTATCGATATCCGTGCCTTTGGCGATCAGGTCGAGGCCTATGTCACGGCGATGCCGCATGACCCGACGCGCCAGGAAGTTGTCACGAGCCACATCCTCAGCCGGGCAAAGCGATAATCCACACCGACTTGTGATGACAAGGCGCTTGCTCGCTGTCCGGTGTCGGTTACCCTACGGCAATGGGCAGTGAACGCCCTGTCGAGGAGGACATCACATGACTGCATTGAAGACGTCCGCATCGGTTTTGGCTCTCGGTCTGGCTGGCAGCCTGGCCATGTCCGGCGCAGCGCTGGCCTGTGGGCACATGAAGTCCGTCAAGGCCAAGTCCGACATGTCCGTGGCGCAACTGCCGCAGCAGACCGGCAGCGCTGCGACCGGCATGTCGATTGCCACCAGCGATGTGAAGATCGCGCCGTTCACCGTTGTCCAGCCGCAGGCCCCGGCAACGCGTTGAACCAGGCGAGGGAATTGCCTCAGGCAGGGTGGCCGCGTCAGGCAAGCCCCAGTTCCAACTTGATCCGCCGCGGCAGTTTCGCGGCGATCAACCCGTGGGCGGCTAAAACATAGGCTTTCGCCTCGTCTGCCTCGACGCTTGTGCTCGAGATCAGTTGGATCCAGCCGGCGCGGGCCAGATAGGGGGCGGGCTGATACTCGGGCCGCTCCCGCAGCATATGCCCGGTGAGGTCCGAGGCCTTGAAGCTGACGCGGCCGTCAGCGTCATCACCAAACCAGATTGCAAAGATCTTGCCGCCGACCTTCCAGACAGAAGCGCCGCCCCATTGGATGACATGGGTGGTGCCGGGAAGGCTGGCGCAGAAGGTGTCGAAGTCGGACCGGGTCATGGTGCAAAGGCTCATCGAGAAGAAATGGCAGTGGGCGGGTTGCTTGAAACTCTGTCGGACAGTCGCCATATTCGCAAGCAGTAAGGGGTGGTTGGCACCCCGGTCCGGATGCCTCCGCTGAGGGTCCGGGTCTCAAGGTCGCTTCAAGAGGACTTTGACGATGACGCGAATGTCAGCGTTTTCAAGCCCGTTCATGCTCGGTTTCGATGATATCGAACGGGTGCTGGATCGGGTATCGAAAGCCGCCAGTGACGGCTATCCGCCCTATAACATCGAGCGTTTGCCGAAAACGGACGAAACCGGCGAGGTAATCCGCATCACTCTTGCGGTTGCCGGCTTCACGCGCGAGCAACTGGATGTCTCCGTTGAGGAACGCCAGCTTGTCATCCGCGGACGGCAGCTGGATGACAAGGCCCGCCAGTATCTGCATCGCGGCATTGCCGCCCGGCAGTTCCAGCGCGCCTTCGTGCTCGCCGAGGGAATTGAAATCCTCGGCGCAGACCTCAAGGACGGACTTCTCTCGATCGATCTGGCCCGGCCCGAGCAGCAGCGGGTGATCCGCCGGATCGAGATTTCGGCCCCGGACTGATCGCCTCTGCGCTCGGCGGCGGGCGGAACGTCCGGTCGATTGAACACAATAAGGAGCACTGACAATGACGCGTGATCCCCATCCGCGCGCTGACAACCCGCGCGCTCTGTCACCTGAAGTTTTTGCCCAGCTTGGCACCGGCCATGTCGGCTATCTGCGCCAGATCTCGTCGGACGATCTGCATCGGCTGTTTCCGGGAACCCCGGAGATGGCGCGCGGCCTGCGTCTCTGGGCCCTCCTAGGAGCGGACGGCAATCCGATCCTGGTCTCGGACAGCCGGGAGGCGGCCATCGCCAATGCGCTCGAAACGGAACTGATCATGGTCAGCGTGCACTGAACCGCGCTGTTCAAGCCAGACAGGGGGCCGGCAGGAAAGTTTGCCGGTCCCTTTTTCGTTCTATAGGGCCAATCCCGGCTACTGACCGCCACCAAGGATCCAGTAGTTTGTCGGGTCGTCCGGACATTCAATCGGACCACATTCGGCAAAGGTCGTCACCGTGTTGGCGGCCGCGAGCCCGATGATCGCTGCGACGGCAAACTTGCCGAGCACAGGCAACGCAGAGAAGCGTCCAGGCGCAGTTTCGGTGCGCTCGAACTGGCGGTCCATGAGCAGCAGGATCGCGCTGCCCAGGATGACGAGGCAGAACAGCACAAGCGCCCAGGTATAGAAATGCAGCCCCAGGAACGGTGCGCCGTAACTGCCGGTTCCCGGAACGATGTGCAGCAGCACCTGTCGGCTGGCAACGGCAGCGCCAAAGCAGGCAGCCAGCAACATGAATCCGTAGTGGCGTGGCCTTGGCCCGTGAACCACGTTCATCAGCAGTCCAAATCCGACTGCTGTCAGAGCCGCGCGCTGCAGCAGGCAGAGCGGACAGGGCAGGTCGCCGCCGAAAAACTGGTCGTAATAGGCAAAGGCCAGTGCGGCGGAAACTGCCAGAAGGCCGAGCGCATTGAGGTGGCGGGCGAGTGCGGGCGTCAACATCGGTGCCTCCTTAAAGCGAAATGGCGAGGGGATCGGTCATGTGGTGGTTGAACCACACAAGACCGACGACCAGCGCAAGGGCGAACAGAAGGCTGGCCGTCCGGGCCCGGTCAGTGGCCGCCACCCAGAAGGCAGCGGTCAGAAGGGCAAAGATGAGCGTCGTCATGCAAAGGTCTCCGGGCCAGTCGACGGCCGGACCCAAGTGTCGGCTCAAAGTCTTTCAATTTGATTTCATTGAATTTTTCACGTTACGGCAAGTTTCAGGCGGCGGCACCATCCCGTCATTCAGTCATGTCGCTTTTTGCCTCTTGCAGGATCTGGCCACTGCGCTACCCTTCTTCGTGTCTGCAACAACCGAAAGGAGGTGAGCCCATGTCGAGTGAGACCCTGTGCGTGGCCCTGATGTCTGGGCGGAAGGGTGAGATGCTGGAGCAGCCTCTGGCAGCGAGAATTTCCGCCGGGATCTGATCCGGACACGAGGTCACGTCGATCTCACGGGAGGGCCGCGACTGCGGCCCTCTTTGTTTTTCAGAGCGTAATTAGCTGAAAACGCTGGGAAAATAGCCCATCTTCGGCTTTCTTGGATGAAAGCCTTGCCAAAGGCCCATGCCTTGCTGATATAAGGACCTCGGGAGGTTGGTGGTGGACGAGCCACTCGCCAACCGGGTCAGGTCCGGAAGGAAGCAGCCCTAACGAGATCCGGCACGGGTCACCGTGCCAGCCTCCCACCCTTTTCAGCGCGTTTTTGCTTGCGCTTAAAGACCACGGGCTTTCATGAGCGGTATCGATGGCGACAGCCCGGACGGCGTGACGGAACCCGGCGCGGACGAGATCCGTGATGATCTGACCCTCTCCATGTTTGGCGAAGCGCCAGCGCCTGCCGCCGCTCCTGCGGTGGTTGCCGAGGCAGCGCCCAAGGTTGCGGCCTATCGCGTCCTTGCCCGCAAGTACCGCCCCCAGACATTCGACGATCTCGTCGGCCAGGAGCCGATGGTCCAGACGCTGGAAAATGCGTTTGCAACGGGTCGTATAGCCCAGGCCTGGATGCTGACCGGTGTGCGTGGTGTCGGCAAGACGACGACCGCACGCATTCTGGCGCGCGGCCTCAATTACGAGATCCCCGGCGAGGCTGACCGGCCGACGGTCAAGCTGACGCGCGAGGGCGTGCATTGCCGCTCGATCATGGAAGGCCGCCACGTCGATGTGATCGAGATGGACGCCGCCTCGCACACCGGCATCAACGACATCCGCGAGATCACCGATGCGGCGCGCTACCGTCCGGCGACGGCGCGCTACAAGGTCTACATCATCGACGAAGTGCACATGCTGTCCAACGCGGCCTTCAACGGGCTGTTGAAGACGCTCGAAGAGCCGCCGGAGCATGTGAAGTTCATCTTCGCCACCACGGAAATCCGCAAGGTCCCGGTCACGGTCCTGTCCCGCTGCCAGCGCTTCGACCTGCGCCGCATCGAGCAGCCGAAGCTCGTCGGCCTGCTGCGCCGGATTTCCAATGCTGAAACGATCGACATTTCCGACGATGCGCTGACGCTGATCGCGCGTGCCGGCGAAGGCTCGGCGCGTGACAGCCTGTCGCTGCTGGACCAGGCCATCGCCCACGGTGCCGGTCACATCGACGCCGGCCAGGTGCGCGAGATGCTGGGGCTTGCCGACCGCGCCCGCGTCATCGACCTGTTCGGCCATGTCATGTCGGGCCGCATCGCCGAGGCGATGCAGGAACTGGCGCAGCAATACTCCATCGGCGCAGATCCCGCCGTCGTCCTGACCGATCTTGCGGACTTCACCCATCTCGTGACGCGCCTGAAGATCGTGCCGAAGGCGGGCGAGGAAGTCTCCGTCACCGAGACAGAGCGTCTGCGCGGCCGGGAGTTTGCCGAAAAACTGTCGATGCGGGCCCTGTCGCGCGCCTGGCAGATCCTGCTCAAGGGCATTTCCGAGGTTCAGGCCGCGCCGAAGCCGCTGGCCGCCGCCGACATGGTGCTCGTGCGCCTTGCCTATGCCGCCGATCTACCGGATCCGGAAGAAGCGCTGAAGCTGCTCCGCTCCGGCGCGCTTGGTGCCCTGCCGCAGGGGGCCTCTGCGCCGGGTGGCGGCCAGGGCGCTGGTCCTTCTGGCGCTGGTCCCTCTGGTGCAGGCTCTTCCGGAGGTGGCGCCATGGCCGTTGGCATGGGGTCTGGCCAGATGGGCCAGATGCCGCAGCCCTCAGGCGCGCCTGTCGCAGCGCTTTCCGGCGCACAGCCGCAGCCAGACGGGCGGCCACGTCTCGCATCCATTCAGGGCGGCATGACCCAGCCCGCCGTGGCACCGCAGCCGGCCCAGCCGCAGCGTGACATTCCGCCGGCCAGGCCAGCGATTGTCCTGCGCACCCTCGCTGATTGCGCTGCGCTCGCCTCCGAGAAGCGCGACATTCCGATGAAGGTCGCCATCGAGCGGCAGATGCGTCTGGTCAAGTTCGATCAGGGGCACATCGAAATCCAGCCGACCCGCGACGCGGGGGCCGATGTCGCCGGTGAACTGGGCCGCAAGCTGACTGAATGGACCGGAACCCGCTGGATCGTCTCCGTCAGCCGCGAACAGGGCCGCCCGACGATCCATGAGGAACGCGAGGCGACCCAGGCGCAGCTCCTCTCCGATGCCAAGTCGCATCCGACCGTTGCCGCGCTCTTGTCGGAGTTTCCAGGCGCGCGCATCGTGGACGTCCGCGTCACCGCTGACGAGGACGAGGCAGACCTCGCCGATCCGCTGCTCAACGAAGCCCTCGGCACCGACGACAGCGACGATATCTGAGCCGCGCCAGCGCCCGTGGCTTGCAATCGCCGCGCCGCATTCCCAGTTGCTCTTCGTCAATCGATGGAGGTCGGAATGATCGTTACCACCACCAGCACCCTGCAGAACCGCGAGATTCTTGATTACAAGGGCCTCGTCACCGGGGAAGCCATTCTGGGTGCCAACATCTTCAAGGACCTCTTTGCCGGTATCCGCGACATCGTCGGCGGGCGCTCCGGTGCCTATGAGGCCGAGCTTGCCAAGGCACGCACGATTGCGCTCGAAGAAATGCAGCAGAATGCCGCGCGTCTGGGCGCCAACGCGGTGATCGGCGTCGATCTCGACTACGAGACCGTCGGCAATGGCGGCTCGATGTTGATGGTCACCGCAACCGGAACCGCTGTTCTGGTGCGTTGATTCCTGCCTTGTCCGATACGCTCAAGCCACTGTGAGATGACGGTGACTGGCGTGCGCCCTATGGTCCGGTGATCATTCATCGGGAGATTGCCACCATGGTGCGCGCCACTGTTCTCGCTCTTGCTTTTGGCCTTGCCGTCCCCCTGCCGGCCAGCGCGGACACAGCGCTGTTCGCCGGCGGCTGTTTCTGGTGCGTCGAGGCGGACATGGACAAGGTGCCCGGCGTCACGGCCACCGTTTCCGGCTACGCCGGCGGCAGGACCGACAAGCCGACCTACAAGACCTATGAGGACGGCGGCCACCGCGAGGTGGTCGAGGTCACGTTCGATCCGGCGAAGGTCAGTTATGGCGACCTCGTCGCCATCTTCCTGCGCACTGTCGATGTGACAGATGCCGGTGGCCAGTTCTGCGACCGGGGCCATGGCTATTCAACCGCGATCCACGCGCTTGACGCGGCCCAGGAAAAGGCTGCCAAGGCGGAAATCGCCAAGGCCGAGAAGGTGTTGGGCCAGTCCATCGTGACCCCGGTCGAGGGCAAGGCCACGTTCTGGGCGGCCGAGGACTATCACCAGAACTACTATCTCGGCGAGGACCGCACGCTGACCCGCTTCGGCTATGTCAAGCAGAGCGAAGCCTACAAGGGCTATCGCGGGGCCTGCGGCCGCGATGTCCAGGTCAAGCGGGTCTGGGGCAACGAAGCCTACAAGGGCCTCAGCAAGGCTGGTTCCTGACGCCGCCAGTGGTCCGGCGCCCGGCGCTTACCGTCAGACGCCCGCCTCGAACGCCTCGACCAGCTCGATAAACGCATCGCCATAGCGATCCAGCTTGGTCTGGCCGACGCCGGAGACGGCAAGCAGTTGCTCCGGTGTCACCGGCCGCGCATGCGCAATGCCGATCAGTGTGGCATCGGGAAACACCACATAGGGCGGCACTTCATTCTCCCGCGCAATCTGCGTCCTGAGCCGGCGCAGGCGCTCGAACAGCAGCCGCTCTTCCGCATCCAGATCATCCGCCAGCGTGGATGACCGCTCGCCGCGCGAGGACTTGAGGCTGGCGGCAGCGCGGTCGCGGCGCAGCAACACCTTGCGCTCGTTGCGGAAAACGGCGCGGGCTTCCTCGGTCAGCACCAGCGCGCCATAGCTGGCGTGATCGACCCCCACCAGACCCATCGCCACAAGCTGCCGGGCCACCGACTGCCAGGTCTTCGGCGACAGGTCCTTGCCGATCCCGTAAACGGTCAGCTTGTCATGGCCGAAGCGGGTGATCTTCTCGTTGTCCTTGGCCAGCAGCACGTCGATGACATGCCCGGCGCCGAAGCGCTGGCCGGTGCGGTAGATCGCCGACATGAACTTAGAGGCAGCCTCCGTGCCGTCCCAGGTCTCCACCGGGGACAGGCAGGTGTCGCAGTTGCCGCAGGGCTTCGGGTACACCTCGCCGAAATGCGCCAGCAGCGCCTGCCGGCGGCAGCCGGCCGTTTCGCAAATGCCGAGCAGGGCGTTGAGCTTGGCGGTTTCCGCCCGCTTCACCTCATCCGGCGCGTCGCCCTCGGCGATCATCCGCCGGCGCTGCACCATGTCGGCCATGCCATAGGCCATCCAGGCTTCGGCCGGGGCACCATCGCGGCCGGCGCGGCCGGTTTCCTGATAATAGGCCTCGACGGACGAGGGCAGATCCAGATGGGCTACGAACCGCACATCCGGCTTGTCGATGCCCATGCCGAAGGCCACCGTGGCGACGAGGACGAGGTTTTCCTCCAGGAGAAAAGCGTCCTGGTTCGCTTCCCGGATCTCCCGGTCGAGCCCGGCGTGATAGGGCAGGGCGCGGATGCCCTTGGAGGTCAGCCAGTCGGCGATATCCTCCACCTTTGCCCGCGACAGGCAATAGACGATGCCGCTTTCGCCCTTGTGCCGCTTGAGGAAGTCGAGCAACTGCTGCCGCTGGTTGTCGCGCTCGACAATCTCGTAGCGGATGTTGGGCCGGTCAAAGGACGTCGTAAAAACATGAGCGTTTTCAAGCTTCAGGCGGATGCCGATGTCTTCGCGAGTGTGCGGATCGGCTGTCGCCGTCAGGGCGACGCGCGGCACGCCGGGATAGCGCTCGGCAAGGCTCGCCAACTGCAGGTATTCCGGCCGGAAATCATGCCCCCACTGGCTGACGCAATGGGCCTCGTCGATGGCGAACAGGGAAATCGGGATGCCTTCAAGCAGCCGTGAGAAGGAGGCCGTGGCCACCCTTTCCGGGGTCACATAGAGAAAATCCAGTGCTCCGGCGCGACAATCTCCGACAATTTTTGTCTGTTCATCCGCGCTCATGGCGGAGTTAAGGGCTGCGGCCCGAACGCCGGCAGCTTTCAGCGCGCCGACCTGGTCCTTCATAAGGGCGATCAGCGGCGAGATGACGATACCCGTGCCGGGTCGGCACAGCGCCGGGATCTGGAAGCACAGCGACTTGCCCGCACCGGTCGGGAACAGGACGATCGCGTCCTCGCCGGCAATCAGTGCATCAACCACTTCCCGTTGCCGGCCCCGGAAGGAGGCGTAGCCGAAGACGTCGGCCAGAACCTTCGCCGGATCGCGGCGGGCGGCGGGCGTTGCGGGGGTGATGAAGGCGTCGGCTTGTCGAGCCTGAGGATGCGACATCTGCGGCGGTTTCCCTTGTCCGGCGCACAATCCCTTATTCGCGCGCGCCGGGCAATGACCGCCTGTGGATGACAGCTGAAAACGCGCCGAAAAACGCGCCGAAGCAGCAGTGCTTGCCTCAGCTCCAGAGCGGACTGGTGAAAATGGCGACAGACGACGCGGTTGCCACCATCCAGGACAGCGAGCGCGGGGTCGCCCGGTCGGTCCAGTAGCAAAGGGTGTAGATGATCCGCATCAGGACAAAGAGAATGGCAAGCTTGTCGATCCAGATCGGATCACCGCCCTGCCAGAGGCCGACACCAACGGCGACTGCAAACAGCGGAAAGGCCTCGAACCCGTTCGCCTGAGCCCACTGGGCGCGGGCCCGGAATCCTTCGGCGAAATAGGCCGGATCGCGCGGGCGGGCATTTTCGAAGCCCTTCGACATCTTGGCGGGCAGCACGGAAAGCATGGGCAGGAAAGCAGCGACAAGAACGCACCAGAGGGCAATCGGCAAGGGAACGGCTCCTGAATGAAAACCGCTCGATGCGGCAGGGATGTGATTTGGCTATGTTGGTCATGATGCGCCGCACGTCAATGAAAGACGCCCATGCAAGAACCTCCGCCGCACCGGATTTCCCGGCCAATCATTCCTCCGCCGGTTCAGGCCCTCGGCTGGGCGGTCGCCATGTGGCTGGTTGCCTGGGTCTGGCCGGAGCTGACTGTCAGGTTTCCGGGCCAGACCGTTTTGGCCGGTATTCTGGCAGCGAGCGGGCTTGGCATCGATCTTGTTTCGGTCGCCCGCTTCTTTCGCCAGCGCACCACCATTAACCCCTTTAAGCCCGAGGCCGCCAGCCACCTGGTCGTCTCCGGCCTGTACCGCTACACCCGCAATCCGATGTATTTCGGCATGCTGCTGGTGCTCTGCGGCTGGGCTGTCTGGCTCGGTCACTTGATCGCTGCTGCCGGGCCCGTCCTCTTTGCAATCGTGTTGACCCGGCTCCAGATCCTGGCCGAAGAGGCCGCACTTGAAGCGCGGTTCGGACAGGAGTACCGCGACTACAAGGCCCGGGTGCGGCGCTGGATCTAGCCGCCTGACCTTGCCTCCGGTGGTGATCCTGTATGCCGCTGCAGCACCTCGACGGCAAAGTCGATGAAGGCGCGGACTTTTGGGGGCACATGACGGCGGGAGGGGTAAAGGGCGTTGACCACAACGTCCGGCGTCGTCCAGTCCGCAAGCACCTGGGCCAGCCGCCCGGCGGCCAGGTCCTCCGCAACATAGGCGCGGGGAATAAGGCTGAGCCCGAAGCCGGATCGCAGCGCATCGCGAACGGCAAGGCTGGACGAGACCTGATAGCGGCCCTGGATCTTCTGGTTCACTACGTCGCCGCCGCGGTGGAAGGTCCAGGCATCCGCGTGACCCGACAGGGAGAAACGCACGCATTCGTGCTGGGCCAGATCCGCTGGTTCCCTTGGCTCGCCTGCCCGTGCCAGATAGGCGGGAGAGGCGCAAAGCACATGACACAGTGTGCCGACGCGGCGCGTGATCAGGGCGGCATCCTCTAGCTTCTGCCCGCCGCGCAGGGCAAGGTCAAACCCGTCGCGGACAAGATCAACCCGGCGGTCATTCAGGTCCAGGTCGAGCGAAATCCTGGGGTAGCGGTCAAGAAACTCTGGAATGCGTTCCGTAAGCAAGACGAGGCTGGAGGTCATGGGCGCACTGACCCGCAACCGGCCGGACGGCTCGGCGTTGAGGCTCGCAAGCTGGTCGCGGGCCTCCTCCAGCTCGTCAAGGGCGCGGCGGACCTGTTCCAGATAGAGGCTTCCCGCCTCCGTCAGGTGGAGGCGCCGAGTGGTGCGGTTGAAGAGGCGCGTTCCAAGATCGGCTTCCAGTTCACCTATGGCCTTGCTGGCCCCGGCCGGGGAAAGGCCAATGGCGCGGGCTGCGGCGGCAAAGCTGCCAAGATCGGCGATGGCCCGGAACAGGCGGAGGGTCGAGAGGCTTTCCATTGATGGAGTATTATTCACTTTTCGTAATGAGTGAAGCAAAAGTCAGGTGAATTATCGCCATGGTAGAGGTGGTCTATCTCCTTCCGGACAGCGCCGCACGGCGCAACTGAAAGGACAAAGCCATGCAGATCCAGACGCCGGCCGTGATCAAGGCCATCGAATCCCGTTCCTCGGTCAACTTCTTCCAGGCTGGCGAAATCCTTGAGGACGAGGCGATCCTCCGCCTTGTCGACCTTGCGGTGCGCGCACCGTCCGCCTTCAACCTGCAGAACTGGCGCTTCATCGCGGTCCGTTCGCCCGAGCAGAAGTCGCGATTGCGCGCCGTGTCGATGAACCAGGCCAAGATCGAAGAGGCCGCCGTCACCTTCATCATGTGCGGCCAGTATCCGCGCAAGGGCTCGCTCCCGGCCCTTCTCGCCCCCAGTGTCGAGGCCGGTTTCATGCCGGCGGCCATGGCGGCAGACCTTTCACGGAATGCGGATGATTTCTACGCCAGCAGCGAACAGCTGGCGCGTGACGAGGCCGTTCGCTCTGCCAGCCTTGCGGGTGCCTTCCTGTTGCTGGCTGCCGAGGCGCATGGCCTTGGCGCCTGCCCGATGGTGGGGTTCGATGCCGAGGCACTGTCGGACGCTTTCGAACTGGATGCCGACGAAGTTCCGGTGATGCTGATCACGGTCGGGACTGCTCTCGATGGCAACTGGCCGCAGAAGTCGCGCCGCGCCGCCACGGCGGTTGCAAAGCTCGTCTGAGGCAATAGTCTCTCCTTCGGAGTGCAGGTGGTCTTCTCGCTCAGATGCCGGACCTCCTGCAATCCGGCCTTGTGATCGGATCAGGCCATGAAACAGCTTTCCTTGCTGGCAACGATGCTGGCCCCGCTTGTGTGGGGCAGCAGCTATCTCGTCATAACCGAATTCCTCCCTCCGGACCGGCCCATGACCCTCGCCATGTGGCGGGCGCTGCCGGCGGCGTTCCTGCTCCTGCTGATCGTCCGCACCCTGCCGCGCGGCATCTGGATCTGGCGCGTCACTGTGCTTGGGGCGTTGAACTTCACTCTGTTCTGGACCTTGATGAACATCGGCGCCTACCGGCTGCCCGGCGGTGTTGCGGCAACGGTCGGTGCAATCCAGCCCCTCGTCGTTCTGGGTCTGTCGCGCCTGCTGCTGGGAACGCGGCTGACCGTGCTGGCTGCCGCCGCAGCGCTGATCGGCATCGTCGGCGTCGGTCTCCTCACCCTGAAGCCGCAGGCAGCGCTCGACAGTGTCGGTGTGGCGGCAGCCGTTGCAGCTGCAGTCTCAATGGCCTTCGGAACGGTGCTGACCCGGCTCTGGAAGCCGGATGTTTCTGCGCTGACCTTCACGGCGTGGCAGCTCACGGCAGGTGGACTGCTGCTTGTGCCGCTGGCCCTTTTGACCGAACCGGCCATGCCGACGCTGACCATGACCAACTGGGTTGCCTTTGCCTATTTCAGCTTCATCGGGGCCGGGCTGACCTATCTCCTGTGGTTCCGTGGCATCCAGCTGATGGGACCGACGGCAATTGCCCCGCTCGGCCTGCTTTCGCCTGCCATGGCCGTGGTGCTTGGCTGGGCCTGGCTGGACCAGTCGCTCGGGCCCTGGCAATTCGTAGGCATGGCGCTTGTCATCCTCAGCGTCCTGGCAGGCCAATGGGCCGGGATGGCAGCCGGGAAGGCGTCTGCTCTGAAACATCCTGAGGCCGTTCCTGTCGGCGATGGGGCGGCTTCGGCCGTCCCGGATGGACCGGTCACAGCGCGCCCGGCCGGTCTTGCTTGATGGCGCGAGGCGCTTGCAGCTGCGCACGGTGACAGGTAGTCAGGAGGAAACCCGGAAACAGACGGAGCCTTCGCGGTGCGCGTATCCATTGTCCTGCCGCGCGGCATGCGGTTTTCGCCGGAAGGGGCGACGTCCATTGACCTCGTCGCCCGAGACCTGCTGCTGGCCAGCCGCTATCGCGAGGCGACGAGCGTGGTTGGCGCGGCGGTCGACAATCCGTTCCCGGATGTGCCTTTCCGCGCCGTTGTTGCCTCCTCCCAGCGGGGTATGATTGCTGGCTGCATTGACCGGCTCAAGGCGGATTCGCCCGATGTAATCCTGGTCCATCAGCACCCGGAAAGCGCTGCCGCCATCGCCCGGGCGATGTCCGGGGTGCCCGTCATCCTGCATCGACACGGTCTCTTGAAAAAGCAGCGCGGCTGGCTGTCGCGCTGGCGGCGGGCCCGGCAACTTGAACGAGTGAAGCGTATCGTCTTTGTCAGCCAGTTTATCCGGGGCACGTTTCTCGAGGACTTTCCGCGCGTTGCAGCAAAAAGCGTGGTCATTCCCAACGGAGTCGATACCCGCCTGTGGCTGCCGGCCGCGAAGGACCGCCGCATCACCTATGTCGGACGGGCCCGGGCGGACAAGGGGATCGGCGAGCTGCTGGAGGCATTCCTTGGCCTTGAGGCGCCCGGCTGGACGCTGTCGCTGGTCATGTCGGTCCAGTCCGAGGAGGAGGCTGCCTTCGCCCGCGAGATCGAGGCGCGGGCCGAAGGGCGGGCCGATGTGGAGCTGTTCCGCAGCCTGACCATCGATGCCGTGCGGGCCGAACTTGCCCGCTCCGCCATCGCGGCCTTGCCCTCCATCGTGCGCGAGGGGTTTCCGCGCGCTGTTGTCGAGGCGATGTCCTGCGGCTGCGCAGTCATTGCCGGCACGGGCGGTGGCACGCCGGAGGCCGCCGGTACGGCGGCCGTGTTGCTGGATGGTGTCGATGTGGCAAGTGTTCGAGCTGCCTTGGCACGGCTGGTGGCCGATTCGGTGCTCTGTACCGCCCTGGGCGCCGGCGCGCGGGCTCATGCGACGAGCCAGCTGGATCTTGGCGTCGTGGCGCGGCGCTATGATGACCTTATTGCAGATGTCGCCAGCAAGGGGGCATGATGCAGCCTGAAGCCGCCTTTGTCGGGATTCTGGTCTGCACGGCCCGCCGGCCGGAGATGCTGCGTGCCTGCCTGATCGCGCTCAGCCGGCAAAGCCTCGCCGCTGGTATCACGGCCGAGATCTGTGTCATCGAGAATGACGCTGAGCCCTTGAGCCGGCAGGTGGTCGAGGACATGCGCGCGGTGTCCCCGCTGGCCATCCAATATGTACAGGAGCCCCGGCGCGGCATTCCCTTTGCCCGCAACCGCTCGCTTGCCGAGGCCCTGTCGCGTGGCTACGACTGGATTGCCCTGATCGATGATGACGAGATCGCCGAGCCGGACTGGCTGATGCAGCACCTTGCGACGGCACGCAAGCATGCGGCCGACGTGACCTATGGCTGGGTGAGGAAAAACTTCGAGGTGGAGCCGCCGGCCTGGTGGCCGCCGGAAGTGATGCGGCCGGACCCGGAGGGCACGGTGTTGCCGCGCGCCTCGACCAACAACGTCGCATTTTCAGCCCGGCTGATCCGGCCGGGCGGCAGCAACTTGAGCTACAATCCGGTGTTTCTCAACGGCTACGAGGATCTCGATTTCTTCGAGCGCGCCCATGCCAAGGGGCACCGGATTGTCTGGGCGCCGCTTGCCGTTGTGACCGAGGATGTGCCGGCCAGCCGTGTTGCCCCCGACCGCCTGATCGCCCTGGTGCGCGCCAGTGCCGAGGCGCATGTGCAGGCCGATATCCTGAAGATGGGCTATGCGAGGGCGGCGCTGAAATATCTGCTGAAAGGGCTGCGCCGGCTTGTCGGTGGTGCCATCCTGCTGGCGCTCGCCGTGCTGCAGCAGCGGCTGGGGATCGCCCGGGGCGAGAACCGGTATTACAAGGCGCGGCTGCGGCTGGCGCGGGCCTCGGGCAATCTGCAAGGTGTCTTCGGTCACCGGCCGGATTATTACGGCACCATCGACGGGCGCTGATGGCAAAGGCAGCGGCAATGCAGCTTCAAAGGCGGATCTTCACCTTCTGGACCGGTTCCAATGCCATGTCCGATGCCCGGCGACGCGGCCTGGACAGCATGGCCGTGACGGGCTGCGAAATCATCCTGGTGACGCCGGAGACGCTTGCGCCGTGGCTGGTGCCGGGGGCGCCACTGCCGGACACCTATGAGGCATTGAGCGTCGTGCACCGGTCGGACTATTTGCGCGCCTATTTCATGCATCACCATGGCGGCGGTTATTCGGATATAAAGCCGACCAGCCAGTCCTGGCTGCCTGCTTTCGATGTGCTGGAAGCAAGCGATGCCTTTGGCATCGGCTATCGCGAGATCTCGCCGAAAGGCGTGGCGCATGTGCATCGCCACCGGCTCGCCGGGGCGCTGCGCTCGGGCGTGCGGGCGCGGAGCTGGCCCGAAAGCTATCTGCACTATCGCCGGATGCGCTGGGCCTATCGGTCACTGATCGGGAACGGGGCCTATATTTTCCGCCCCGGCACCGCGTTCACCGCTGAATGGCTGGCGACGGTGACCGGCCGGCTTGAACTCGTGCGTGAAGCGCTGCTGGCCAATCCGGCCCGGATCGCCCGGGAGGCGAGCGACAGCCTCATCGACGGCCGCCTGACCGGCTATCCGCTGCCCTGGTCCGGGATCTGCGCCGATGTGCTGCATCCCCTGGTGTTCCGGCATCGCTCGCGCATCCTGCAGGGCCTGCCGCCGCCGGGCTTCCGCGATTATCAATAGGCAGTCTTTCCCGTTTTGCGGGTTCAACCGAGCAACCGGTCAAGACCGGCGTCGAATGCGTCCAGATCAACCTCGGTGTCGGCGGTGAAGGCGCGGCCCTGCGGCGCCAGCGTCATCTGGCTCTCGTAGGAAAAGCCCTTTTCGCGCGCGAGCATGAAGTAGTGCGGCGAGCCCATGCCCGGGCTGAACAGCTCCAGCACCCGGCAGGGACCGCGGCGGAACAGGAGGTTCGTCAGCCCGGCCCCATGTGCTCCCGCGACCGCCGGCGCATCGGCGAAGAGCTGGATCTGATCCCGCAGCGGCAGGCTGCCGGGGTCGACGGGACGCAAGCCCTTGCGCCGGGCAAGGGCGGTGACCGCGTCCTGGTTGCGGAAGCGGCGGCCATTGTTGGCGGTTGCCTTGCGCTCGATCAGCAGCGGGTCGCCCTGGCCGCCGACGGGGGCTGCGAAACGCTCGGCGATGGCCGACATGATCGCGTCGGTGAGGAAAAAATCGCGCACCAGGAAGGCTTCGTCGACGGCGATGACCTCCTTGCGGCCCTGGACGAGGACCGGGCGGCTGCCGAAGACACCCATTTCGAGGGCCTCTTTAAAAAATCCGGTCGCGGCGGTCTTTTCGCCGACAAGAAAGGGCAGGGCGGGATCGAGGCCGGCGGCGTCGGCCACGCTTGCCTTGCTGAGCACGAAAAAGAAGAAATGGAAGTAATTGTCGCCATGCACATGGTGCAGCAGGATCGCGCCGGGCAGGCGCCGGGACGGGGCGGCAAGATGGCCGGCGAAGCGCGGGCCGCGCTCGCGCTCCGGCGTGTCGCTGGTGCCCCAGATGATGCGTTTCTCGCTGAACAGGAGGCCCATCTTCGGGTCGACAGTCACTGGCCGGGTAAGGCGCAGCACGCCCTGCCACTCCTGCCGGCCGCCGTGCTGCTCGAGCCAGCCACGCGCCTGCTCCGGAATTGCCGTCGGCGGATCCAGGCGGGGCGCTGTCCGTGCGACGAGGCCGGGCGGCACCTCCCGGCTGACGGCGACAAGCGGCAGCGACGGCCAGAAATGCTCGAGGCGGTGGATCATCGCCTTGCGGGCGGCATGGAACCTGTCGCGGAAAGGGGTGTTCACGCTCGCGCTCCCGGATGATGGCCTGCCTTCAATACGCTGCGCCGGGCGCGCTGCAAAGGCGCTCCTTCACCCCGGCAGCAGGCTTTCACGGCTGATGCGTGCCGCTTTCGCCTCAGCCAGCAGCCAGCGGCGGAAGGCCGAGACAACAGGCCGCAGCGCCCGGTTCTCCGGATAGACGAAATGATAGGCGGAGCGTTCGGCAAGCGTGCCGGGAAACAGCTTGACCAGACGGCCGGACGCCAGCTCGTCCTCGACGAAAAAGACCGGCATGATGGCGACGCCCAGGTGATGCGCGGCGGCCTCCGCGATCATGCCGAACTGCTCGAAGCGCGGCCCCTGGAAGGCGGTGTCTGTGGCAAGGCCATTGGCCTCCAGCCAGTCCCGCCAGGCCATTGGACGTGTGGCCAATTGCAGGCGCGGCACCCGCAGGAGGTCAACAGGCTGCGCCAACAGCTGCCGGTCACGAAACGGGCGGGAGCAGACAACGACGGTTTCTTCCGGGAACAGCGGCTCGACGATGCCCCCGGCCCAGATCGGATCACCGTGATGAATGGCCCCGTCGAAAGGCTCCAGCTCGAAGTCGAAGGGCCTGAGACGGATCGAAATGTTCAGCGCGGCCTGCGGCGTTTCGCGCAGGAAATCGGCAAGGCGCGGCGCGAGCCAGCGGGTGCCGAAGGTGGGCAGGACGGCGAGGTTCAGCACGTCCTGGCTGCCGGCAAAGGACATCACCTGGCGGGTGGCGTCGCTCAGGTGATCGAGCGCGCCGCGCACCTCGTGCAGGTAGAGCCGGCCCGCATCGGTCAGCACCACCCGTTGCCGCACGCGGGAAAACAGGGCCACGCCGAGCCGCAGTTCAAGATGCCGGATCTGTTTCGACACCGCGCCCTGCGTCAGATGCAACTCCTCGGCCGCCCGGGTGAAACTCTCATGCCGGGCGGAAGCCTCAAAGGCGACAAGGGCATCGGCTGGCGGCAGGAAGGCACGTTTCAGCATGAAGTTCATTCCATTGAGGCATGACCATTGAACAAACTATCCCTTTCCGTGCGGTCTGTCAGCCCGCATAGTCCAGGCAATCGAGGCTGCATACGCCCGGTGCCTGCGGCGATGCCGCAGGGCGGAGCATGATCGGCCGGCATGACCAGACGCAGGAGGAGAAGCGCATGTCCAATCTCAAGTCAGATCCCACCGGTGGCGGTACGTTTTCGTGGGACGATCCGTTCCTGCTGCGCGAGCAGCTGAACGAGGACGAGATCCTGATCATGGAAACCGCCCGCGCCTATGCGCAGGACAAGCTGATGCCGCGTGTGCTTGAAGCCTATGCGCATGAGAAGACCGACCGCGAGATCTTCAACGAGATGGGCGAACTGGGCCTGCTCGGCGTGACCCTGCCGGAAGACTACGGCTGCGCCAGCGCGTCTTACGTCGCCTATGGTCTGGTGGCGCGCGAGATCGAGCGCGTCGACAGCGGCTACCGCTCGATGAACTCTGTGCAGTCCTCGCTGGTGATGTACCCGATCTATGCCTATGGCACGGAAGAGCAGCGCAAGAAGTACCTGCCGAAGCTTGCCTCCGGCGAATATGTCGGCTGCTTCGGCCTGACCGAGCCGGACGCGGGCTCCGACCCGGCCGGCATGCGCACCCGCGCTGAAAAGATCGACGGCGGCTACCGCCTCAAGGGATCCAAGATGTGGATCTCCAACTCGCCGATCGCCGATGTCTTCGTCGTCTGGGCCAAGTCCGAAGCGCATGACAATGCCATTCGCGGCTTCGTGCTGGAGAAGGGCATGAAGGGCCTCAGCGCGCCGAAGATCGGCGGCAAGCTGTCCCTGCGCGCCTCGATCACCGGCGAGATCGTCATGGACGGCGTGGAAGTGTCCGAAGACGCGCTGCTGCCGAATGTCTCGGGCCTGAAGGGTCCGTTCGGCTGCCTCAACCGCGCCCGCTACGGCATTTCCTGGGGCGCGCTGGGCGCGGCCGAGGATTGCTGGCACCGTGCCCGGCAATATGGCCTCGACCGGCATCAGTTCGGCCGCCCGCTGGCGCAGACGCAGCTGTTCCAGAAGAAGCTCGCCGACATGCAGACGGAAATCGCGCTGGGCCTGCAGGGCTCGCTGCGCGTCGGCCGCCTGTTCGACGAAGGCAAGGTGGCGCCGGAGATGATCTCGCTGGTCAAGCGCAACAACTGCGGCAAGGCCCTCGACGTCGCCCGCCAGGCCCGCGACATGCACGGCGGCAACGGCATCCAGGAAGAATACCACGTGATGCGTCACGCCCAGAACCTGGAGACCGTGAACACCTACGAAGGCACGCATGACGTCCACGCCCTGATTCTGGGCCGCGCCCAGACGGGTCTGCAGGCGTTCTTCTGAGCCAGGGACGAAGGTGACGCCTGTGCCTTCGTGTCGCCGCTGGCACAGGGCCCGTTCCGCACTCCGAGGTCATCCCCGTCTCGTGCGGGGATCCTTGCGGCCTTCGGCCTTTGCTCCCATTCCGGCGCGCGTTGATGCGGGGGCTGGATCCCCGCACAAGGCGGGGATGACTGCGGAGGGGGCAGGGATGACCGCGGAAAGGAGCCGGGATGACTGCGGAGAGGGGCAGGGAGCACAGCGGAGAGGGCAGGGATGCCGGCGGAGCGACTTGAGCGCGTTTGATCACTCGACCGGACGGCATGGCCGCCCGGTCTTTCGCGTTTTGTGGCGGGGAGGACGCCTTGGCAGACACAGCAGATCTCGTGATCATCGGCGGCGCCGCGATCGGGTCGTCGGTTGCCGCGCAGCTTGCCGGGCGGGGTGATTTTTCCGGCCGCATCATGGTGGTCGAGGCGGACCCCGGTTACACCTTCTGCGCCTCGGCCCGCTCGGCGGCTTCGATCCGGCAGCAGTTTTCCAGTGCGATCAACATCGAGATCTCACTCTTCGGCATCGCGTTCCTGCGCGACATCGGTAAGCGCCTCGCCGTGCCGGGGGGCGGGCAGGCGCCCGACATCGGGCTGAAGGAGGGCGGCTACCTGTTTCTGGCAACGCCGGAAACGCGCCCGATCCTGGAGCAAAACCACGCGCTGCAACGCCGGCTCGGGGCTGACATTGCCTTCTACGAACCGTGTGATCTGCAGCGGCGCTTTCCTTTCCTCAACACCGAGGGCGTTGCCGCAGGCTGTCACGGCACGACTGGAGAGGGCTGGTTCGACGGCTATGGCCTGATGCAGGCGTTCCGGGCCCGCGCCCGGGCGCTTGGCGTCGAGTATGTCGCCGCACGGGTGATCGGGCTGGAGCGCGGCGAGGCGGCCTGGCGGGTGCGGCTCGACACGGGCGATGTGATCGAGGCAGGTGCGGTGCTCAATGCGGCGGGAGCGTCAGGCGGCGCGGAAATCTGCCGGCTGGCCGGACTGGACCTGCCGATCCACCGGCGCAAGCGCTTCGTCTTCCCCTTCACTTGCCGTGAGAGGGTTTCAGGCGTGCCGCTGCTGATCGATCCGGATGGCACCTATGTCCGACCCGAGGGGGAGGGCTTCATTTGCGGCGCCGGTCCGGATGACGATCCGGACGTGGCGGCGGACGACTTCGAGGTCGATCACGGCTTCTTCGACGAGCGGCTGTGGCCGAGCCTGGCGAGCCGGGTGCCAGCCTTCGAGGCCATCCGCCCCGGTGCGGCCTGGGCCGGGCACTACGACATGAACTTGTTCGATCACAATGCCTTCGTCGGCAGCGTGCCGGGCCATCCGGGGCTCTATATCGCGCTGGGCTTTTCCGGCCATGGGTTGCAGCAGTCGCCGGCGGTTGGTCGCGGGCTGGCGGAACTGATCGCAACGGGAGGCTACGAGACGCTGGACCTGTCCCCGCTGGGGCTGGAGCGGCTGGCACAGGGCAAGCCGCTGATCGAGCGCAATGTGGTGTAGTCAGACAGAGAGGAAGTCCGGCAGCGGCTCGAGCAGCGTGCGCGGCGGCGCCTTCTGCGCGCCTTTCGCCCAGTCGATGAGATCGCTGGAAACGCGCCGAAGCGCAGCCCGCGTTTGTCTCAGCCGTTCCTTGTCCATCTCGAACGGTGGCGTCTCGTGCCGAATATAGGCGCGCTGGGCCAGGACGAGGGTGATCGCATGAACGCCGTCGCGCGGCTGTCCGACCATCTGGGCAATAAAGCCGCCGGTGGTGATGTCGTTCTCGGAAATGCCGCCGCCCGGAAAGTCCCTTTCAAGACTGGCGACGATGCTGCTTACATCCTCATGGCAACTGCGGCCCTGGCAGGTGCCCAGGTTCACCATCGGCAGTTCGCCGGCAAAGCGAGCCTTGATGCGCGAGCGCATCGACTGGACATTGAACAGGACCACTTGCTTGTTCATCCGCTTGAGCCGCTCGATCTGCAGGCCGAGTGCGGTGTGGAACGGCTCGTGGAACAGCCGGCGGCGCTCGTCGATCTCGACCGGTCCCGGGTCCTCATCGGCCTGATACACCCGCTTGCCGTCCAGCGTGGTCAGCGGACACAGCGCGACGGCAGGATCCGACGGTTGGCCGTCGGCCTCGCGCACCGGGTCACGGTCGACGTCAATGACAAGGCGGGACGTCGACGTCCGCAGCACGGTGATGTCCAGCTCGGCGGCAAAATCCGCGACCTGGTCCATGTGCCAGGACAGGTCAGTCTGAAGGCGCCCGGTTGCGGTCATGCGGCGTTCCAGCTCGCGCGGAATCCGCTGGCCGGAATGGGGCAACAC
Organism: Pannonibacter sp.; assembly: GCF_051860505.1. Taxonomy (NCBI): domain Bacteria; kingdom Pseudomonadati; phylum Pseudomonadota; class Alphaproteobacteria; order Hyphomicrobiales; family Stappiaceae; genus Pannonibacter; species Pannonibacter sp. Next base: position 23,813 of record NZ_JBHYDX010000029.1, read on the forward strand.
CAGAAGCAGGGGCGAGTTACGCTCTTCAACCACAATCATTTTTGCCATAACTCACGAGATCCGAAGCGTCAGTTTCGGCGAGGTCGTGCCGGCGCACAAGGCTGCGCTGGCTACTCCTCTCACGAATCGTCGCATCTGGGGTGACATTGATGCGACAGCGTCAGGGCACACCACCATTCGCGCCGGTCAATCCCCAGGAAACGGCGGGTTTTGCGGTTGTTTCTATCCGTTGCCGTGGCCTGCCTGGCAGGGCTATATCTGGGGCCTCGCCAGTTTCCACGCTCCCGCCCTCCAGGACGCATCGACATGACCCTCCGTAACGGCAAGGAATTCCTGATGATCCCGGGCCCGACAAACGTGCCCGACGAGGTGCTTCGCGCCATGCACCGGCCGGCTGTCGACATCTATGAAGGTCCCCTGCTGCGCACCACGGACGCCTGCCTCGCCGGGCTGAAGCGGTTGTTCCGGACTGAAGGCAAGCCGTACATCTACATTTCCAACGGCCATGGGGCCTGGGATGCGGCGCTGTCCAACACGCTGTCGCGCGGCGACAAGGTGCTTGTGCTGGAATCGGGCCGCTTTGCACTGGGCTGGGGCGAGGCGGCGGAAGTGAGTGGCATCGAGATGGAGGTTCTGCCGGGCAGCTGGCACCTGCCGGTCGATCCGGCTGCCGTCGAGGCCCGGCTGAAGGCCGACACGGCGCATGCAATCAAGGCGGTGCTGGTGGTGCAGATCGACACGGCCTCGGGTGTCCTGAATGACATTGCTGCCATCCGCAAGGCCATCGATGCGGCCGGGCATCCGGCGCTGTTCATGGTCGACTGCATCGCCTCGCTGGGCTGCGTGCCCTTCGAGATGGACGCCTGGGGCGTCGATCTGGCACTGACCGGCTCGCAGAAGGGGCTGATGGCGCCTCCCGGTCTTGCCTTCGTGGCCGCCGGGCCACGCGCGCTGGCGGCGCACAAGACCGCCGGCCTGCGCAACAGCTACATGGACTGGACGTTCCGCGATGGGCCGGAACATTACATGAAATATTGCGGCACGCCGCCGGAGCATCTGCTGTTCGCCTTCAACCGCGCGGTCGAGCTGATCGAGGAGGAAGGGCTGGAGGCCGTCTGGCGGCGGCACGCACTGCTGGCGCGGGCGACCCGTGCTGCGGTCGGGGTCTGGGGTCAGGCCGGGTGCCTGGAACTGAACATCAAGGCGCCGGAGGCCAGGTCGGACAGCGTCACGGTGATCCTGTTCAAGGGTGTGGATCCAGCGCCTTTGCGCGCCTTCGTCAAGGACATCTGCGGCGTCACCGTCGGTGGGACCATCGGCGAGATCGGTGGACGCGGCATCCGCATCGGCCACATGGGCCATGTCAATGCGGTGATGCTGCTCGGCACCTTGTCGGCGCTGGAACTGGGCCTGCGCCATCTTGGCATTCCGCATGGCGCCGGCGGTGTCGATGCGGCGATCGAGAGTTTGCAGCAGGCATTGGCTTGAACCAGACCCAGACCCAGGCCCAGACCCTGAAGGGTCTGGCTATCCGCCTGCAGCGCGTTCCTTGTCGCGGTCACCCAGTCCGAGCAACGCCCGGAGCCGGCCGAAGGCGAGGCGCGGCCAGTCGGCCTGTGGTTCCGTTTCGACAGGTTCGAGCGGAGCCGGAGCGAGATGGGCGATGACATCGCCGGCCTCGAAGCTCAGATCAGCGGCGAACTTGCGTGCGAGGGCCTGCATCGACCGGTTGGTGCCGAGGCAGTTCATGTAGATGTGCTGATAGCCCTGCGCCCTGGCCGCGATCAGGACCAGTTCCATCAGCGCGGTTCCAAGCCCCTGGCCACGCCAGCCGGTCTCGACGCAAAAGGCAGCTTCGCCCGAGGTCGCGTCAGCGACCCGGCGCAGTTCGGACGTGGCCCGGAGCGTGCCGTCCTCGATATAGCCATAGATCACCGTGTCGAGCGAAAACGAGGTCTCGACATAGGCTTCGAGAAAGGTGTCGCTGACGAGCATGGCAAAACGGCTCCGCTTCGTCTCCGGATCGAGACGCAGCAGATGGTCGCGGAACAGATGTTTATCGGCGCTGCCCAGAAGGCGGATGCGCCCGTTTGTAGTCAGGTGCGGCATGATCCCGTGCCTTCTTGAACGAAGTGACGAGCCGCCCTTGGGTCTCCCTAAGACTTGCCTCAAATATGACGTTAACGGCAACAAGGATCAAGCCGTTTCGTCAAACATCGTGAATTGAAGGTTTGTCGGGGGAGAATTATGCAGGCGGGGGCGCTAGACTACGCCAGACCTGTGAGGCAGGAAGGACTGATTCGATATGAAACGCCTAGCAACGATCGCCGTGGTGCTTTGTCTGACCGGTGTGGCCGGCTGCCAGCGCTTCGGCGGCGGGAACTATTCCGCGCCGCCGCTTCCGGCGACGCCCACGACGCCGGTGTCCGGCGGTCAGCTGCAGCCCCTGGTCCCGGCACCGGGCGCTGTCACCACCGACCCGATGGCCCCGCTTCCCGGCACTCCGGCAGTACCGGGTGCCCCCGGCCCCGTGGCGGCACTGCCGGCAACCCCGGCTCCGGCCGACAGCCGTGAAATTGGCCGCAACGACATGCTTGGCGGCTGGAAAATCGCCTCCGGCAGCAGCAATTGCATGCTGTTCATGACCCTGACCACCTGGAGCGGCGGTTACCGGGCCAATACCCGTGGTTGCAACGACGCAACCCTCGCCGGCGTCTCGGCCTGGGACCTGTCGGGCAAGCAGGTCGTGCTGAAGGATGGCAGCGGTGGCGAGATCGCCCGGCTCTACTCCACCTCCGGAGAACGCTTCAGCGGTCAGACCAGCACGGGATCCGCAGTCAGCCTGTCGCGCTGATCGTCGTTGTTTCACGCCTCCCCCTGGAAACGTTCACGCCCGTTTCGCGAAAATTTCACGCGAAACGGGCAATCGTTTCACAATCAGCAACTTGGGGGAGTGTCCGAGGATTATGGCGAAGTATGATCCGCTGCGCGAACATCTGGCCCGGTTGGACGAGGTTGTCTGGGCCGCCAAGTTGGATGATCTTGAGACAATTCTCGGCTCTAATCTGCCGATGAGCGCGCGTGAACATCGAACCTGGTGGGCGAATTCTGGCGGCAGTCTCGTGCACCAGAACGCCTGGCTCGATGCCGGTTGGCGTGTTGATCACACGGATCTGAAACGCGACCTGGTTGTCTTTCGCCGGTTGCGCATCGGCGGAACTTCGCTCGCGCAGGCGCCGCGCCGCGCCGAGACCGATGCGCCGAAGTCCAGCGAGGCACCGCCGGCCGATGCCGCCCGCCTGGCGCAGGCCATGACGGCCTTGCGCGAGTCCGTTTCGATCACGATCCGGGCCGAGTGGACGGCAATCGGGGCCCTGGCGGACGTTGCCTGCAGTTCCCAGCTCCTGCCGGCCGAGCCGGGCGTCTATCGGCTCACCCGGTTGCGCGACGGTCTGGTCTTTACCTGCATTGTCGACAGTCGTGACCTTGCCGGGTTCCATGCCGCCCTGCGCCGTTCCTTCAAGGGAATGGACCAGCAGGACACGGCCCCGGAAGCGGTCGGCGGCGTGCGGCTGATCGATCGGCTCGGTATTGAACCGGGGACCGCCTGCGAGATCGACATCCTGCGGCCTGGCAATGCCTGGATCCTCAGCGACGGACGGGGGCGCGGCGCGGACCTTGCCAAGTCGCAGGAGCGGGAACTGGTTGCGCGTCTTCTCGCAATCCAGGAACGGCAATCAGGACGCGGCGGCCGGCTGCTGCGCTGGTAGGCGGCTGAGGCCGGGTCGTGTCGGGTCGGCTGAAGGGCATTGCCTTTTCGGGGTAAATCTCGCCGGCATTTACGCTCCGGTCGCTTCCTGGTGCTAGAAAGCAGATCCCTTTAGTTTGATGGGACTTGCGTCCGCATGCCAATCTCCGTATCGCAGCAGCGGAATTCATGGGCGCCAATGTGCAGGCGCGCTCGGGCGTGGCCCGGGCCCTCGATTGCCCGGACACGTCTGCTGCAGGCGGAGAGCTGACGTTGAAGCCGACGACAAGAATGGAATTGCCGAGCAGTCGCGCACTGGCCAGACGCTATGAAGCCCTGGTCGCCAGTGGCGCCATTGTCGAGGATGCGGCGCAGCTTGCCGCCGTGCGCAAGCTCGATGCCCTGAACGATCACCTTGCCGAAGTGCGGCTTGCCTCCAAGAAAAGTTCCCTCGGTTGGTTGTTTGCCCGCAAGAAAAACGAGATGTGGGCTGCCGTGCGCGGTCTCTATCTGTGGGGCGGGGTCGGGCGCGGCAAGACGATGCTGATGGACCTGTTCATGGAAGTGACGGTCATCCGCCGCAAGAGGCGGGTGCATTTTCATGAGTTCATGGCCGAGACGCATGAGCGCATCCACGCCTGGCGCCAGGCGCTGAAGCGCGGCGAAGTGAAGGGCGACGACCCGATCCCGCCCGTTGCCGACCAGATCGCGCTCGAGACGCGGCTGCTGTGCTTTGACGAATTCGCGGTCACTGACATAGCTGACGCCATGATCCTCGGACGGCTGTTCACGCAGCTATTTGCGCGCGGCGTGATTGTGGTTGCAACATCGAATGTTGCAACCGAAAATCTCTACAAGGATGGCCTCAACCGCCAGCTGTTCCTGCCGTTCCTCAGCCTGCTGGCCAAGCATGTCGAGGTTCTCAAACTGGATTCGCCGACGGACTATCGCCTGGAGAAACTGGGTGGATCGAAGCTCTACATGACGCCGCTCGGGGCCGACACCACCCGCGCCTTCGATGATCTGTGGCGGGCACTCACCCACGGCATGCCGGAACATGCCGAGCACCTGGAGATGAAGGGGCGCCGCATCGAGGTGCCGCGCGTTGCAAGCGGCATCGCCCGCTTCAGCTTCGCCGATCTATGCAGCAATCCGCTCGGAGCCGCGGATTATCTGCGCATCGCCCACGCCTATGGCACGATCTTCATCGAAAATGTCCCAGCCATGGACATGGCCCGCCGCAATGAGGCCAAGCGGTTCATAAATCTGATCGATACCTTGTATGACAATGGCGTCAAGACAGTGATCTCGGCCGAGGCCGATGCTGACGGGCTCTACCGCGCCGCCAGTGGGGCAGAGATCTTTGAATTCGACCGGACGATCTCGCGTTTGATCGAAATGCGGTCCGACGCCTATCTGTCGGGAGAGAACAGAAGCGCTACACGTCCTGATACGCATTCCCATTAGGTCATGCACGTGGGCGCGCAAGGAATGGCATAAACTGGCCTCTCGCAGGGGTATATTCTTTTGATTGGCTTGCGTGGGCAGGTCAAACGGAGTAGTGCCATCCGCAGTCATCGGCGGATGGCGTGAGGTTCCATCTTACGTAAAGGGAAACTTTCGGACATGGCGCGCAACAAAATTGCTTTGATTGGTTCGGGTCAGATCGGCGGCACGCTCGCCCACCTGGCTGGTCTCAAGGAGCTGGGGGACATCGTCCTCTTCGACATCGCCGAGGGCATGCCGCAGGGCAAGGCGCTCGACATCGCCGAATCTTCCCCGGTTGACGGCTTCGACGCCAAACTCGCCGGCACCAACACCTATGAGGGCATCGAAGGCGCCGATGTCGTCATCGTCACCGCCGGCGTGCCGCGCAAGCCGGGCATGAGCCGCGACGACCTGCTGGAAATCAACCTGAAGGTCATGGAGCAGGTTGGCGCCGGTATCGCCAAGCACGCGCCGAATGCCTTTGTCATCTGCATCACCAACCCGCTCGACGCGATGGTCTGGGCGTTGCAGAAGTTCTCCGGCCTGCCAGCCCACAAGGTCGTCGGCATGGCCGGCGTGCTGGACAGCGCCCGCTTCCGCTACTTCCTGGCCGACGAGTTCAACGTCTCGGTCGAGGACGTCACCGCTTTCGTCCTGGGTGGCCATGGCGACACGATGGTGCCGCTGACCCGCTACTCCACCGTTGCCGGCATTCCGCTGCCGGACCTCGTCAAGATGGGCTGGTGCACGGCCGAGCGCCTGGAACAGATCGTCCAGCGCACCCGTGACGGCGGCGCCGAGATCGTCGGCCTGCTGAAGACCGGCTCGGCCTTCTACGCCCCGGCCTCCTCGGCCATCGCGATGGCGGAAAGCTATCTCAAGGACAAGAAGCGCGTGCTGCCCTGCGCGGCTGCGCTGAACGGCCAGTATGGCCTCAAGAACACCTATGTCGGTGTTCCGGTGGTGATCGGCGCCGGTGGCGTCGAGCGCGTCATCGAGATCGACATGAACGCCGATGAGAAGGCCATGTTCGACAAGTCCGTCGCATCCGTCGACGCGCTGGTCGAGGCCTGCAAGAAGATCCAGCCGGCGCTCGCCTGAGCCTCGTGCTGAACTAAAGAGCCAGAGATGCAACCCGCCGCCGGCTCACCGGCGGCGGTACTCCGAACGACGGGGGAGACCATGAACATTCATGAGTATCAGGCCAAGGCGGTCCTGAAGGAATACGGTGCTCCGGTAGCCGAGGGCGTCGCCATTTTCTCGGCCGGCGAAGCGGAAGCTGCAGCCAAGCAGCTGCCCGGCCCGCTCTGGGTCGTGAAGTCACAGATCCACGCCGGTGGCCGTGGCAAGGGCAAGTTCAAGGAACTGCCGGCTGATGCCAAGGGCGGCGTGCGCCTCGCCTTCTCGCTGGACGACGTCATCAAGCACGCCGGCGAAATGCTCGGCAACACGCTCGTGACCGCCCAGACCGGTGACGCCGGCAAGGTTGTCAACCGCCTCTATATCGAGGACGGTGCCGACATCGAGCGCGAGCTGTATCTCTCGATCCTCGTGGACCGTTCCGTTGGCCGCCCGGCCTTCGTCGTCTCCACCGAAGGCGGCATGGACATCGAAGCTGTTGCCGAACACACCCCGGAAAAGATCATCACCCTGCCGATCGATCCGGACACCGGTGTGACCGAGGCGGACGCTGCCAAGCTCTGCGATGCGCTGAAGCTCGACGGCGAAGCCCGCCAGGACGGCATGACGCTGTTCCCGATCCTCTATAAGGCCTTCATGGAAAAAGACATGAGCCTCATGGAGATCAACCCGCTGATCGTCATGAAGGACGGACGCGTGCGCGTTCTGGACGCCAAGGTGTCCTTCGACGGCAACGCCCTGTTCCGTCACCCGGAAATCGTTGCCCTGCGCGACGAAACCGAAGAAGACGCCAAGGAAATCGAGGCTTCCAAGTGGGACCTCGCCTATGTCGCCCTCGACGGCAACATCGGCTGCATGGTCAACGGCGCCGGCCTTGCCATGGCGACCATGGACATCATCAAGCTCTACGGCAAGGAGCCGGCGAACTTCTGTGACGTCGGTGGCGGCGCTGGCAAGGAGAAGGTGGCCGCAGCCTTCAAGATCATCACCGCAGATCCGCGCGTGGAAGGCATTCTCGTCAACATCTTCGGTGGCATCATGAAGTGCGACGTCATTGCGGAAGGCGTGATTGCCGCCGTGAAGGAAGTCGGCCTCAAGGTTCCGCTGGTGGTGCGCCTCGAAGGCACCAATGTTGACCTCGGCAAGAAGATCATCGCCGAAAGCGGTCTGAATGTGATCGCTGCCGACGATCTGGACGATGCCGCCCAGAAGATCGTTGCCGCCGTGAAGGGTGCGCAGTGATGGCCGCCGCAAGCAAAGGCGTCAAGCGCCAGGCTTTCGGGCCCAACGAGACCGACATCAACCTGTGCTACTTCGTGTGCTGGGACCTGACCGCGACGCCGGAAGACGGCATCGCCAACAGCTGGGCACATTTCACCGACCGTGAAGATGCGGCTGAGTATTTCGGCCTCAAGTCGAAGGACTCCAAGACGTTTGTCTGGCAGGGCGAACTCGGTATCTCGAAGACCGATGGCCACTTCGACTGGTTCAGCACCAACTGGTCCCGCAACCTTGATGCGCAGATGCCGCACAAGCAGGCGGCCGGCAAGGGCTACCGTTTCACGAATGACGTTTTCGAGGAATTTGACGCCCTCGAATTTGAGGAAGAGGAAGCAGAATAATGTCGATCCTCGTCAACAAAGAGACCAAGGTCATCGTCCAGGGCCTGACCGGCAAGACCGGCACGTTCCACACGGAACAGGCACTGGCCTATTACGGCACCCAGATGGTGGCCGGCGTGCATCCGGCCAAGGGTGGCGAGAAGTGGACCGGCTCCAAGGGTGAAAGCCTGCCGATCTACGCTTCCGTCGCCGCTGCCAAGGATGCGACCGGTGCGGATGCGTCCGTGATCTACGTGCCGCCGGCCGGTGCCGCAGCTGCGATCATCGAAGCCATCGACGCCGAGATCCCCTTCATCGTCTGCATCACGGAAGGCATTCCGGTGGCTGACATGGTGAAGGTCAAGGCCCGCCTGGAGAAGTCCAAGTCGCGCCTGCTCGGCCCCAACTGCCCCGGCATCCTGACCCCGGAACAGTGCAAGATCGGCATCATGCCGGGCTCCATCTTCAAGAAGGGTTCGGTTGGTATTGTCTCGCGCTCGGGCACGCTTACCTATGAAGCCGTGTTCCAGACCACCAATGCAGGCCTCGGCCAGACGACGGCTGTCGGCATCGGCGGCGATCCGGTCAAGGGCACGGAATTTATCGATGTGCTGGAGATGTTCCTCGCCGACGAGGCCACCCAGTCGATCATCATGATCGGCGAGATTGGTGGCTCTGCGGAAGAGGAAGCAGCCCAGTTCCTCATCGACGAGGCCAAGAAGGGCCGCAAGAAGCCGATGGCCGGCTTCATCGCGGGCCGGACCGCCCCGAAGGGCCGCACGATGGGTCACGCAGGTGCCGTGATCTCCGGCGGCAAGGGCGGTGCGGAAGACAAGATTGCCGCCATGGAATCGGCCGGCATCCGCGTCTCCTCCTCTCCGGCCAAGCTGGGCGAGACCCTCGTCCAGGTCCTGAAAGGTTGATTGCTGCGCGAACCGTGCAATTTGTTTACGGTTCGTAAGGCATACCAGCTGGTAAGCGGACATCGGATCCAAACGCCGGTGTCCGCCTTTTTTGAGCGGGGTCCGTGTCTCGTGATGCGGGCCCGAACGTGCAACCCGGGTCGCATTTCACGCTGCACCCGAGAAAAAAAGGGCGGAGTACCCCTCCGCTGAGCGAGCATGGCACGGCAGGACGCGAACAATGTCTTCGCGCTGACGTCGTTCCTTTACGGCGCCAACGCAGCCTATATCGAAGAACTCTATGCCCAGTACCAGGAGAACCCTGCCTCGGTTGACGCCGAGTGGCAGGATTTCTTTGCCGGACTGCAGGATGAAAAGGCCGATGTGCTGAAGGAAGCACGCGGGGCCCCCTGGGCGCGCGCCGATTGGCCGCTGGCCGCCGGGGGCGACCTGATCAATGCACTCGACGGCAACTGGGGTCAGATCGAAAAGGTCGTCGGGGACAAGCTGAAGCAGAAGGCCGAGGCCAAGGGCGCTCCAGCCACGGCTGGCGATGTGCACCAGTCGACCCGCGACAGTGTGCGGGCGCTGATGATGATCCGCGCCTACCGCATGCGCGGCCATCTGCACGCCGACCTGGATCCGCTGCGTCTCTCGCCTCCCGGCGATCACGAGGAGCTGCATCCCTCGTCCTACGGCTTCACGGATGCCGACTGGGACCGTCCGATCTTCATCGACAACGTGCTGGGGCTGGAATATGCCACCCTGCGCGAGATGCTGGAGATCCTGAAGCGCACCTATTGCTCGACCCTAGGTGTCGAGTTCATGCACATTTCCGATCCGGCCGCCAAGGCCTGGTTGCAGGAGCGCATCGAGGGCCCGGACAAGCATGTCGAGTTCACGCCGGAAGGCAAGCGCGCGATCCTGAACAAGCTGGTCGAGGCCGAAGGCTTTGAGAAGTTCATCGACGTCAAATACACCGGCACCAAGCGCTTCGGCCTTGATGGCGGCGAGGCGCTGATCCCGGCGCTGGAACAGATCATCAAGCGCGGCGGCAACATGGGCCTCAAGGACATCGTCCTTGGCATGGCGCACCGTGGCCGCCTGAACGTCTTGACCCAGGTGATGGGCAAGCCGCACCGTGCGGTGTTCCACGAGTTCAAGGGCGGCTCCTACGCCCCTGATGAAGTGGAAGGCTCCGGCGACGTGAAGTACCATCTGGGCGCATCGTCCGACCGGTCCTTCGACGGCAATCAGGTGCACCTGTCGCTGACGGCGAACCCGTCGCACCTGGAAATCGTCAACCCGGTGGTGCTGGGCAAGGCCCGCGCCAAGCAGGACCAGTTGTCGGCCGTTGAAGGCCGCTGGCTGATGGACTCGCGCCAGACGGATCGTTCGAATGTGCTGCCGCTGCTGATCCACGGCGATGCGGCTTTCGCAGGCCAGGGCGTCGTCGCCGAGTGCTTCGGGCTGTCGGCCCTGCGTGGTCACCGCACCGGCGGCTCGCTGCATGTCATCATCAACAACCAGATCGGCTTCACGACGAACCCGCGCTTCTCGCGCTCCTCGCCGTATCCCTCCGACATGGCCAAGGTGATCGAGGCGCCGATCTTCCACGTCAACGCGGATGATCCGGAAGCCGTGGTGTTTGCCGCCAAGGTGGCGATCGAGTTCCGCCAGACCTTCGGCCGGCCGGTGGTGATCGACATGATCTGCTATCGCCGCTTCGGTCACAACGAAGGCGATGAGCCGAGCTTCACCCAGCCGATCATGTATCGCAAGATCCGCAACCATCCGACCACGCTGCAGATCTATGCAGAGCGTCTGATGGCGGAAGGTGTCATCACCGCCGAGGAAGTCGACGCGATGAAGACTGCCTGGCGGGCCAAGCTGGAAGCCGAGTTCGAAGCCGGCCAGAGCTACAAGCCGAACAAGGCCGACTGGCTGGACGGCAAGTGGTCGGGCATGAAGCCGGCCGACGACCAGGAAGACGCGCGCCGCGGGGCGACCGGTGTTCCGACCGAGCGGCTCAAGGAAATCGGCAAGAAGCTGACGCAGGTGCCGGAAGGCTTCAACGTTCACAAGACCATCGGCCGGTTCCTGTCGAACCGCTCGACGATGATCGAGACTGGCGAAGGCATTGACTGGGCAACGGCCGAGGCGCTGGCCTTCGGCACGCTGGTGACCGAAGGCCATCCGGTGCGCCTGTCCGGTCAGGACTGTGAACGCGGCACCTTCTCGCAGCGCCACACCGTCCTCTACGATCAGGAAGACGAGAACCGCTTCATTCCGCTGAACAACCTGGCCGACGACCAGGCCCGCTACGAGGTCATCAACTCGATGCTCTCGGAAGAGGCGGTGCTGGGCTTTGAGTACGGCTACTCGATGGCTGAACCGAACGCCCTGACCATGTGGGAAGCGCAGTTCGGTGACTTTGCCAACGGTGCCCAGGTGCTGTTCGACCAGTTCATCTCCAGCGGTGAACGCAAGTGGCTGCGCATGTCCGGCCTCGTCTGCCTTCTGCCGCATGGCTATGAAGGTCAGGGTCCGGAACATTCCTCGGCCCGTCTGGAGCGTTTCCTCCAGATGTGCGCGGAAGACAACATGCAGGTCGCGAACTGCTCGACCCCGGCGAACTACTTCCACATCCTGCGCCGTCAGCTGAAGCGCGACATCCGCAAGCCGCTGATCCTGATGACGCCGAAGTCGCTTCTGCGCCACAAGCGTGCGACCTCGAAGCTGGTGGAACTGGGAGCGGATTCGACCTTCCACCGCCTGTTGTGGGACGATGCGGAATATCTGGCGGACAGCGGCATCAAGCTGGTGCCGGACGACAAGATCCGCCGGGTGGTGATGTGCTCGGGCAAGGTCTATTATGACCTCTACGAAGAGCGCGAGAAGCGCGGCATCACGGATGTCTATCTCCTGCGTGTCGAGCAGCTCTATCCCTTCCCGAAGAAGGCCCTGGTGCAGGAACTGTCGCGCTTCCGCAATGCCGACATGGTCTGGTGCCAGGAAGAGCCGCAGAACATGGGCAGCTGGACGTTCGTCGAACCCTACATCGAGTGGGTGCTGGAGCAGATCGGCGCCAAGTGCCGCCGTCCGCGCTACGCCGGCCGTGCGGCTTCGGCCTCGACGGCGACGGGCCTGATGTCCAAGCACCTTGCCCAGCTCCAGGCGTTCCTGGACGAGGCATTCGCAAACTGATCCCGGCTGGCCCGCCCCGGTGGCGGGCCAGACCCCCGATCCGGAACTGGCCAAGGCAATTTTTTAGAGAAGGCGACCATGGCAACCGAAATCCGCGTGCCCACCCTGGGCGAATCCGTCTCCGAGGCAACGATTGCCCAGTGGTTCAAGAAGCCCGGCGAAGCCGTCAAGGCCGACGAGCCGCTCGTTGAACTCGAAACCGACAAGGTCACGGTGGAGGTTCCCTCCCCGGCGTCCGGTACGCTTGAAAGCATCCTGGTCAAGGAAGGTGACACTGTCGGTGTCGGCGCCCTGCTCGGCCTGATCGCTGCTGGCGCCGCTGCGGCTGCTGCAGCTCCTGCCGCCGTTGCAGCCCCTGCCGTTGCCGCCGCTGCTCCGGCACCGGCCGTCGCCGCCCCGGCTGCTCCGACCTCCATGCCGCCGGCCCCGTCTGCCGGCAAGCTGCTCGCCGAAACCGGCCTGTCGGCTGACCAGGTTGCCGGCTCGGGCAAGCGTGGCCAGGTGCTGAAGGGCGATGTGCTGGCTGCGGTTGCCGCCGGTGTGACCGCTGCCCCGGCTGCTGCCGCAGCTCCGGTTTCGGTTCGCGCGCCGGTTCCGGCCAGCGACGAGGCCCGCGAAGAGCGGGTCCGCATGACCAAGCTGCGCCAGACCATCGCGCGCCGCCTGAAGGACGCCCAGAACACCGCCGCCATGCTGACCACTTACAACGAAGTGGACATGGGCCCGGTGATGGACCTGCGCGCCGCCTACAAGGACGTGTTCGAGAAGAAGCATGGCGTGAAGCTCGGCTTCATGGGCTTCTTCACCAAGGCCGTCTGCCACGCGCTGAAGGAAATCCCGGCCGTCAACGCCGAGATCGACGGCACCGACGTCGTCTACAAGAACTTCTGCCACATCGGCGTGGCCGTCGGCACCGACAAGGGCCTCGTCGTGCCGGTCGTCCGTGATGCCGACCAGATGTCGATTGCCGAGATCGAGAAGGAAATCGGCAACCTCGGCCGCAAGGCGCGCGACGGCAAGCTCGGCGTCGCCGACATGCAGGGCGGCACCTTCACCATCTCGAACGGCGGCGTCTATGGCTCGCTGATGTCATCGCCGATCCTGAACGCACCGCAGTCGGGCATCCTCGGCATGCACAAGATCCAGGACCGGCCGATGGCCGTGAACGGTCAGGTCGTCATCCGCCCGATGATGTATCTGGCCCTGTCCTACGACCACCGCATCGTCGACGGCAAGGAAGCCGTGACCTTCCTCGTCCGCGTCAAGGAAAGCCTGGAAGACCCGCGCCGTCTGGTGCTGGATCTCTGATCCTGTTGATCGGCGGCGGAGCGGTTTTTGCCCTCCGCCGCAGATCCCTTCTCCGGCTGGCGACCCTGATGCCTGCCGCCATCTTCTGACGCGTTCCCTGCCTTTGCCCCTTGCAATTGCGGGAACGGCGGTCAAGCTAGCCCGCGCGGCAACTGGTCGCAGCCGGACACATGGAGCGGATGGGCATGATGACGGGTGTGCTTGAGCGCCTCAGCGCAAACTGGGTCTACGGTGGCTTCATGGCAGGGTTTGTCCTGCTGCTTCTGACCCCCGTGTTCACGGCCGGATGGCCCCAGGCCGAAATGCTCGTCTATCTCGTCCTGCCGGTCTACATGCTGCATCAGTTCGAGGAGCATGACCGCGACCGGTTCCGCCAGTTCGTCAATGCCCATATCGGCCATGGCCGTGAGGTGCTGACGCCGGGCTTTGTCTTTGCCGTCAACATCTTCGGTGTCTGGTGGGTAGCGGCGCTGGCCATGCTGGCGATGCGTTTCATCGATGCCGGATGGGGCATGGCCGCTGTCTATCTGGTGCTGGTGAACGCCGTTCTGCACATCGTCCAGATGATCGCCATGCGTCAGCCCAACCCGGGCGTCTGGACGGCCATCGTCCTGTTCCTGCCGCTGGGCGCAGCCGGTTTCGCCGGGCTTTGGTCTGATGCCAGCCTGACCCAGCATGTCGTGTCCCTGGTCCTGATCCTCGCGCTGCATGGATTGATCCTTGCGCGGGTCAAGGCTGGTCTCGCCGGGAACGCACAGGAGAAATCGGCATGATGACCTTGTTCGCCCGTCCCCGGTCATGGATCACGCTCGCCTTGCGCCTGGCCATTGTCGTGTTCGCCTGTTCGCCTCTCTTCCTCGCCCCGTCTGAAGCCGCGGCGGCTCCCTTCGGCAAACTCCAGGCCGATGCCTCCCGGTTCGCTCCGGTCGTCCGCGCGTTCAATCCGCAGCCCGCCAGCCTTGAGGGCTCCTATGCGGTCGAGGGACGGAACCCGGATGGCTCGACCTACAAGGGCCGGCTGCAGTTGCGGGTCCAGGACGGACGGGCCTTCCTGCGCTGGGAGGTTGGCGGCAGCGTCTATCTCGGCGAGGGAACCCTGGCCGGCGACATTCTCACCGTCTATTGGGGGCAACCGGATCCGGTGGTCTATGTGGTCCGGCCGGACCGGACGCTGGAAGGGACCTGGGCCCGTGGCCGCGCGTCGGAAAAGCTGCTCCCGCTCAAATGAACCTCCCGTTCCCAGATCATTCCACATCCTGAAACAGAGGCATTCCAATGTCCCAGTATGATCTCGTCGTCATCGGTACCGGTCCCGGTGGCTATGTCTGCGCCATCAAGGCGGCCCAGCTTGGCCTGAAGGTCGCGGTCGTCGAGAAGCGCGCCACCCATGGCGGCACCTGCCTGAACGTCGGCTGCATTCCGTCCAAGGCATTGTTGCATGCCTCCGAGATGTTCCATGAGGCCGGCCACGGCTTCGAGGCGCTCGGTATCAAGGTAGCCAAGCCGAAGCTCGACCTGCCGGCGATGATGACGCACAAGCAGGCGACCATCGACGCCAATGTCGGCGGCGTTGCCTTCCTCCTGAAGAAGAACAAGATCGACGCCTTCCATGGCACCGGCAAGATCCTCGGGCAGGGCAAGGTGTCCGTCACCGCCGAAGACGGCACGGTGACTGAACTCGCCACCAAGTCGATCGTGATTGCCACCGGCTCGGACGTCATGCAATTGCCGGGCGTCGAGATCGACGAGAAGCAGGTCGTCTCCTCCACCGGTGCGTTGACGCTGGAAAAGGTGCCGGATCACCTCGTGGTGGTCGGCGGCGGCGTCATCGGCCTGGAACTGGGCTCGGTCTGGGGCCGTCTCGGCGCCAAGGTCACCGTGGTCGAATTCATGGACAAGATCCTCGGCCCGATGGACGGCGACGTGTCGAAGCAGTTCCAGCGGATGCTGGGCAAGCAGGGCATGACCTTCAAGCTGTCGTCCAAGGTCACCGGCGTTGCCAAGAAGGGCAAGGGCCTGGAAGTCTCGGTTGAGCCGGCCGCTGGCGGTGCCGCTGAAGTGATCGAGGCCGACGTGGTGCTCGTCGCCATTGGCCGCAAACCCTACACGGCGGGACTTGGCCTCGAAGAGGCTGGCGTCAAGCTGGACAACCGCGGCCGCGTCGAGACGAATGGCCATTACCAGACAAGCGTGCCGGGCATCTATGCCATCGGCGACGTCATCGTCGGCCCGATGCTGGCGCACAAGGCGGAAGACGAAGGCGTGGCGTTGGCCGAGATGCTGGCTGGCCAGGCCGGCCATGTGAACTACGACATCATTCCGGGCGTGGTCTACACCTCGCCGGAGGTGGCGTCGGTGGGCAAGACCGAGGAAGAGCTGAAGGCCGCAGGCATTGCCTACAAGGCCGGCAAGTTCAACTTCGTCGCCAATGGCCGGGCCCGCGCCATGAACCACACCGACGGCTTCGTCAAGGTGCTGGCGGATGCCGTCACGGACCGCGTGCTCGGCGTGCACATCGTTGGCCATGGCGCTGGCGAAATGATCCACGAAGCCGCCGTGCTGATGGAATTCGGCGGCTCTTCGGAAGACCTCGGCCGCACCTGCCACGCGCATCCGACCATGTCGGAAGCCGTGAAGGAAGCAGCCCTCGCGACGTTCGCCAAGCCGATCCACGCCTGATCGGGCTGGTTTCAGCGCCGGATACAAGAAGGCCGGAGCGGTGACGCTCCGGCCATTTTTTGTTCTCGTTGTCGCCTGTGCTCCGGTTAGACCCGCGGATGCTGGAAAGGTGCTTGTCGGCTCTCGGCCATTGCCTTTCACCACCACGGTCACCCCCGCCTCGTGCGGGGATCCATTCTGCCTCGACTGTTTCAGAGCGTTGATGCTTGTGCGGCGCAGCTGGATCCCCGCCTCGCGCGGGGATGACCTCGGAGTGGGGTCGTTGGCGGTGTGTCGTCTCGGAAGCAGTAGGCCAGGCGCCACGCCGCGCTCAGTGGTCGCCGTCGCAGAGGGAATGGTCGGCCAGGGCACGCAGGACGTGGCAGTCGGCGACGGTGTGGGCGCCGTGGTCATGGGCCATGATCCGCGCCAGTTCCGCTTCCAGCCGCTGCAGGCGGGCGATTTTGTCGCGAACTGCAGTGAGCTGTTCGGCGGCGATCCGTTCGGCATCGCCGCAGGGGCGCTCGGGATGGGCACTGAGGTTGATCAGGTCGCGGATCGCCTCCATTGGCAGCCCGAGATCACGGGCATGCTTGATGAAGGTGAGGCGGTCCAGTTCGGCCCGTCCATAGCGGCGCTGGTTGCCCTCGGTGCGCGGGGGTTCCGGCACCAGCCCCATCTGTTCATAATAGCGGATCGTCGGCACCTTGACGCCGGTACGGCGGGCGAGATCACCGATGGACAGGTCGGACATGGCCGGAATTCCTATAGCTCCAATGGCTATAGATTGAGTGTTTTGTGCGCTGACTGCAAGGGGTATGAGGGGTGGGCGGAAACGGAGTTCGTATGCGAGGCTGCGGGTCGCAAACCTGAACGAGGCCGTCATCCCGGCCCAGCTGAGCGTAAGCGAAGCGCCGAGCCGGGATCCAGAAATCAGCCGCGCGGAGCGCGACATAGCTTTTCCAGTACGTGGCGTTGATGTTGCATTGATGATGCGCTCGCTTGCGCTCGCACTGACACGCTGGATTCCGGATCTGCGGTTCGCTGCGCTCACCTTGTCCGGAATGACGGCGGAGAAACGCGACGAATGAGAAGGCGTACAAACAAAAACGGCACCCCAAAGGGTGCCGTTTCAAGGCGGGAGACCAGAGCGATCAGGCGATCGACTGGCCGGTCTTGGCCCAGTCGGCCAGGAACGTTTCGAGGCCCTTGTCGGTCAGCGGGTGCTTGACCAGGGCCTTGAGGGTCGACGGCGGGATGGTGGCGACATCTGCGCCGATGATGGCGCAGTCACGCACGTGGTTGATCGTGCGGATCGAGGCAGCCAGGATCTCGGTGGCGAAGCCGTAGTTGTCGTAGATCGTGCGGATTTCGCGGATCAGTTCGAGGCCATCGAGATTGATGTCGTCGAGGCGGCCGATGAAGGGCGAGATGTAGGTGGCGCCGGCCTTGGCCGCCAGAAGGGCCTGGGTGGCCGAGAAGCACAGGGTGACGTTGGTCTTGTGGCCGGCCGAAGTGAGCGCCTTGCAGGCCTTGAGACCATCCATGGTCAGCGGCAGCTTGATGACGACATTCGGCGCAATGGCGGCGAGCACCTTGGCCTCGCGCATGATGCCTTCATAGTCGGTCGCGGCAACTTCTGCGGAAACCGGGCCATCGGTGATCTGGCAGATCTCTGCGATCACATCCTTCATCGGGCGGCCAGCCTTCATGATCAGGGACGGATTGGTGGTTACGCCGTCCAGCAGGCCGGTGGCGGCCAGTTCGGCGATTTCTGCGGTGTCAGCCGTATCGACAAAGAACTTCATTTGGGTATCAACTCCCCTTGCGCCCGACAGAAACAGAGCGCGTCCACTCGAAATGAGGCGGGACGGAAGACGGCATGCGCCATCTGCCACTCCGGTCCCCGTCTGTTTAGCGTAGGATCGCACAGTGCAACACCCCCGATTCGGTGAGGCCTGTCATTTTGCGGAGCGTACCTCAGGCTTCGGCAAGGGAAGGGCCACGAGGTCGAAGCCAGGGGTGCTCAGGCCCATCTTCAGGCTTGGACCAGACCTGAGCGAGAACACTGGTTTGACCTGAGCCGGACCTCGGCTGAAATCGGGCCAGCCAAGCTGGATAAAACAACCGGAGACGATTGCGGCGTGCTGTTCGACGACCTGCCCGAAATGCGCGAGACCATCGCCAGTGTGCTGGTGCCTGTCGCTGTGCCGGAACCCTATACCTATCGCGTTCCGGCGGGCCAGACCGTGGTGCCGGGGACCATCGTGCGGGTGCCGCTGGGCCCGCGCGAGGTCATCGGCGCTGTCTGGGACACGCCGGCGGATGCGGCGATCAATCCCGCCAAGCTGAAACAGATCAGTCAGGTCTATGACTGTCCGCCGCTGACGGACGAATTGCGCCGTTTCATTGACTGGGTCGCCGCCTGGACCCTGGCTTCCCCCGGCATGGTGCTGCGCATGGTGCTGCGCTCGGAAGACGCGCTGGAGCGGGAAGCGCCAGTCCCCGGCCTGCGTCTGGTGCTGGATCGCCAGCCCGATCGCATGACCCCGGCAAGGGCGCGGGTGATCGATACCGCGAGCGAGGGCTTTGCCTGGACCCGCGCCGGCCTTGCCGCCACCGCCAGGGTCAGTTCCTCCGTCATCGACGGCCTGACGGCGCAAGGAGTGTTTGAACCCGTGTTCATGACGGCGACCCCGCTGCCACCAATGCCTGAGCCTGACTTCAACCCGCCGAACCTGACGCCGATGCAGGCTGAGGTGGCGAGCGCGCTGGTGGCAAGCTTCGACAAGGGCGGCGTTGTTTCGCTCATTGACGGCGTCACCGGCTCGGGCAAGACCGAGGTCTATTTCGAGGCCGTCGCCGAAGCCGTCCGGCGCGGCCGGCAGGCGGTGGTGCTGGTGCCTGAAATCGGCCTGACGGAACAGTTCCTGCGCCGCTTCGAGACGCGCTTCGGCGTCGCGCCGGCCGAATGGCATTCGGAAATCACACCAAAGAAACGCGCGCGAGTCTGGCGCGGGGTTGCGAGCGGAGAGGTGCCGGTGGTGGTCGGGGCACGCTCGGCCCTCTTCCTGCCTTTCGCCGATCTGGGGCTCATCGTTGTCGACGAAGAGCATGACACGGCCTTCAAGCAGGATGACCGGGTGTCCTACAATGCCCGCGACATGGCGGTGGTGCGCGGGCATCTGGCGCGGTTTCCGGTCGTCCTTGCCTCAGCAACGCCATCCGTGGAAAGCCGGGTCAATGCCGACGTCGGACGTTACCAGCGCCATGTGCTGCCGGAACGGGCCAGCGGCGCCAGCCTGCCAGACCTGTCGGTCATCGACATGCGCATCGAAGGGCCCGAACGTGGCCGCTGGATCGCGCCCGGCCTCATCATGGCGATGCGCGAGACATTGGCCCAGAAGGGCCAGTCGCTGCTGTTTCTCAACCGGCGTGGCTATGCTCCGCTGACACTCTGCCGGTCCTGCGGCCACCGGTTCCAGTGCAGCCAGTGCAGCGCCTGGCTGGTGGAGCACCGGATGAAGGGCAAGCTGATCTGCCATCACTGCGGCCATAGCGAAGCGATTCCTCGGTCCTGTCCGGCCTGCGGCACCCAGGATGCGCTGGTCGCCTGCGGTCCGGGCGTCGAGCGTGTTGCAGAAGAGGTGGAGGGGCTGTTTCCGGAAGCTCGCGTCCTCGTCCTGTCCTCCGACCTCCTCGGCGGACCGGAGCGGCTGCGGCGGGAAATGAAGATTGTCGAAGAAGGCGGGGCCGACATCGTCATCGGGACGCAGCTTGTCGCCAAGGGGCATAACTTTCCGCTGATGAAACTGGTGGGTGTCGTCGATGCCGACCTGGGTCTGGCGCATGGCGACCCCCGTGCAGCGGAGCGGACATTCCAGTTGCTGGCGCAGGTCACGGGCCGGGCCGGGCGCGTGACGGGCGGCGGACGCGGCATATTGCAGAGCTATTCGCCGGACCATCCGGTGCTGCGGGCGCTGCTATCGGGCGATCGGGAGGCCTTCTACCGGGCAGAAATCGAAGCGCGCCGGGTGGCCGGGTTGCCGCCGTTCGGCCGCCTCGCCGCGCTGGTGATCTCGGGGCCGGAGAAAGCTGCGGCGGAAGCTTTCGCCCGTGCGGTCTCGCGCGTCGCCCCGCCAGACAGGAATGTCACGATCCTGGGCCCGGCCGAAGCGGCACTGGCGATGGTGCGCGGCCGCTACCGCTTCCGGCTCCTGGCGATGGCGCCGCGCCAGACCGATCTGCAGGCCTACCTGAGGCACTGGATGCGCCTAGCTCCGCCGGCGCGCGGGGGGCTGAAACTGCAAATCGACATCGATCCGCAGCAGTTTCTGTGACGGCATTTGTGACGGGGGCGAGCCGCTGCGGCAAGAATCCTTCGCAATTGCAGCGAATGTCCAGCCTTGTGAAGTTGCACACCCCGACAGCCTGTGTTATGCGAGGCGCGGCTTCTGGGGGCGCGGTTATGCCGTCAATCCAATTGACCCTGAAAACCCAATTAATTTCAAGGTTTTGCAGGCAGATAGTCTGCTGCGGTGCCTTGAAATTGTGTCAGAGAGCTCGGATCAGGTGACTGACAACACAACTCTCGTTTCCGGCGTGGCGAAGCGGTATGCCGCAGCCCTGCTCGAACTTGCCGAAGACGGTGGCGCGACCGGCGAGGTCGAGCGTGACCTCGCAGCTTTTGATGCCATGTTGGCGGAAAGCGCGGATCTCGTTCGCCTTGTACGCAGCCCGGTGTTTACTGCCGACGAGCAGCTGGCGGCGCTTGATGCCCTGCTGTCGAAGGCAGGCATCTCTGGTCTGGCGGCCAACTTCGTCAAACTGGCGGCCAAGAACCGGCGCCTTTTCGTTCTTCCCGACATGATCAAGGCCTTCCGTGCCCTGCTGGCTGAAAAGCGCGGCGAGGCAACGGCAGAGGTCCTGTCCGCAGCCCCGCTGTCGGACGCCCATGTCGCGGCGCTCAAGGAGGCGATTTCCGCCTCCACGGGCAAGAAGATCAACATCGCCGCACGCGTCGATCCAGCCCTCATTGGCGGTCTTATCGTCAAGGTCGGCAGCCGGATGATCGATACGTCGCTGCGCACCAAGCTCAATTCTCTTAAGTTCGCAATGAAAGAGGTCGGCTGATGGATATTCGGGCCGCGGAAATTTCCGCTATCCTCAAGGACCAAATCAAGAGCTTCGGCCAGGATGCCGCAGTTTCTGAGGTTGGTCAGGTACTGTCCGTCGGTGACGGCATCGCCCGTGTCTACGGCCTGGACAATGTCCAGGCTGGTGAAATGGTCGAGTTCCCCGGTGGCGTGCGCGGAATGGCGCTCAACCTTGAAACCGACAACGTCGGTATCGTGATTTTCGGTTCCGACCGTGAAATCAAGGAAGGCGACACCGTCAAGCGCACCGGCGCCATCGTGGAAGTTCCGGTCGGCAAGGGCCTGCTCGGCCGCGTTGTCGATCCGCTGGGCAACCCGCTGGACGGCAAGGGCCCGATCGAGTTCACCGAGAAGCGTCGCGTGGACGTCAAGGCGCCTGGCATTCTGCCGCGCAAGTCCGTGCACGAGCCGATGTCCACCGGCCTCAAGGCGATTGACGCCCTGATCCCGGTCGGTCGTGGCCAGCGCGAACTGGTGATCGGTGACCGTCAGACCGGCAAGACCGCCATTCTGCTCGACACCTTCCTGAACCAGAAGTCCCTGCATGAAGGCGACGACGAGAGCAACAAGCTGTACTGCATCTACGTCGCAGTCGGTCAGAAGCGCTCCACCGTTGCCCAGTTCGTGAAGACCCTGGAAGACGCCGGCGCCCTGCCGTACTCCATCGTCGTTGCCGCGACCGCTTCGGACGCCGCTCCGCTGCAGTTCCTGGCCCCGTTTGCTGGCTGTGCCATGGGCGAGTTCTTCCGCGACAACGGCATGCATGCCGTGATCGGTTATGACGATCTGTCCAAGCAGGCCGTGGCTTACCGCCAGATGTCCCTGCTCCTGCGCCGCCCGCCCGGACGTGAAGCTTTCCCGGGCGACGTGTTCTACCTGCACTCCCGTCTGCTGGAGCGTGCGGCCAAGCTGAACGATGCCAATGGCAACGGTTCGCTTACCGCTCTTCCGGTCATCGAGACCCAGGCGAACGACGTGTCGGCCTATATTCCGACCAACGTGATCTCGATCACCGACGGTCAGATCTTCCTTGAAACCGACCTGTTCTACCAGGGCGTCCGCCCGGCGGTGAACGTCGGCCTGTCCGTGTCCCGCGTGGGATCTGCGGCCCAGGTCAAGGCGATGAAGCAGGTCGCAGGCCCGATCAAGGGCGAACTGGCGCAGTACCGCGAAATGGCGGCCTTTGCCCAGTTCGGTTCGGATCTGGACGCCACCACCCAGCGCCTGCTGAACCGCGGTGCCCGTCTTGTCGAGCTGCTGAAGCAGCCGCAGTTCTCGCCCCTCAAGACCGAGGAGCAGGTTGCGGTGATCTATGCCGGCGTGAACGGTTACCTGGACAAAATCCCCGTCGATCGCGTTCGCGCCTTCGAGGCAGGCCTGCTGCTCTCCCTGCGTGGTGAGCACAAGGACCTTCTCGACGCGATCTGGCAGAAGAAGGCTCTCGACGACGAGCTGACCGCCCGCCTGCGCGCGGCGATCGATGCTTTCGCCAAGAGCTTCTCTTAATCCCGGAACGCTGTCTGAGAAGGAGCGGGGGCGGCCATGCCGAGCCTGAAGGACCTACGAAACCGCATCGCCTCGGTCAAGGCGACGCAGAAGATCACCAAGGCCATGAAAATGGTGGCCGCGGCGAAGCTGCGTCGCGCCCAGGAAGCTGCGGAGGCTGCCCGGCCCTATGCGGAACGCATGGACCAGGTGCTGGCCAATATCGCCGTCGCCTTCGAAGGCCGCGACGATGCGCCGAAGCTGATGTCCGGCACGGGGCGCGATCAGGTACATCTCCTGATCGTCGCCACGGCCGAGCGCGGCCTGTGCGGTGGCTTCAATTCGTCGATCGCCAAGCTGGCGCGCGAGCGCGCCCGCAGCCTGATTGCCCAGGGCAAGGAGGTGAAAATCCTCTGCGTCGGCAAGAAGGGCTATGACGCGATCAAGCGTGAGTTCGGCAAGCTCGTGCTGCGCACGATCGAACTGCGCGGCGTGAAGTCGATTGGCTATGCCAATGCCGCCGAAGTGGCCGATCTGGTCCTGTCCATGTATGACAAGGATCAGTTTGACGTCTGCACCCTGATGTATGCCGAGTTCAAGTCGGTCATCAGCCAGGTGCCGACGGCTCTGCAGATCATTCCGGCCAAGCTGCCGGAAGGCAAGGTGTCCACTGACGCTGCGCAGATCTACGAGTACGAGCCGGACGAGGCCGAAATTCTGACCGATATCCTGCCCCGCAACATCGCGGTGCAGATCTTCCGTGCGCTCCTTGAGAACGCCGCGTCGGAGCAGGGCGCCCGCATGTCCGCCATGGACAACGCGACCCGCAACGCCGGTGACATGATCAAGAAACTGACCTTGAAGTACAACCGTCAGCGTCAGGCTCAGATCACCAAGGAACTGATTGAAATCATCTCGGGCGCAGAGGCGCTCTGACCGGATCGAGGATTGAGGGATGGCTGACACCAAAGTCGGACAGATTACCCAGGTCATCGGCGCCGTGGTCGACGTCAAGTTCGACGGCCACCTGCCGCAGATTCTGAACAGCCTGGAAACTGAGAACCAGGGCGCCCGTCTGGTGCTCGAAGTTGCCCAGCATCTTGGCGAAAACACCGTGCGCACCATCGCCATGGACTCGACCGAAGGTCTGGTCCGCGGTCAGAAGGTGACCGACACCGGCGGTTCCATCGCGGTTCCGGTCGGCGCCGGCACGCTTGGCCGCATCATGAACGTGATCGGCGAGCCGGTGGACGAAGCCGGACCGATCGTGCACGACACCAAGCGCGGCATCCACCAGGAAGCTCCGTCCTTCGTCGAACAGTCGACGGAAGCCGAGATCCTGGTCACCGGCATCAAGGTCGTGGACCTTCTGGCTCCTTACGCCAAGGGCGGCAAGATCGGCCTGTTCGGCGGCGCCGGCGTGGGCAAGACCGTTCTGATCATGGAACTGATCAACAACGTCGCAAAGGCACACGGTGGTTACTCCGTGTTTGCAGGCGTCGGCGAGCGCACCCGTGAAGGCAACGACCTTTACTGGGAAATGATCGAGTCCGGCGTGAACAAGGAAGGCGGCGGCGAAGGCTCCAAGGCCGCGCTTGTTTACGGCCAGATGAACGAGCCCCCCGGTGCGCGCGCCCGCGTTGCGCTGACCGGTCTGACCGTTGCCGAGCACTTCCGCGACCAGGGCCAGGACGTTCTGTTCTTCGTCGACAACATCTTCCGCTTCACCCAGGCGGGTTCGGAAGTGTCGGCTCTGCTCGGCCGTATCCCGTCGGCCGTGGGTTACCAGCCGACGCTGGCGACCGACATGGGCACGATGCAGGAACGCATCACCACCACCACCAAGGGTTCGATCACCTCGGTGCAGGCCGTTTACGTGCCCGCCGACGACTTGACCGACCCGGCGCCGGCTTCGACCTTCGCCCACCTCGACGCAACGACGGTTCTGAACCGTTCGATCGCCGAAAAGGGCATCTACCCGGCCGTGGATCCGCTGGACTCCACCTCGCGCATGCTTGACGCCCGCATCATTGGCGACGAGCACTACAACGTCGCGCGTCAGGTTCAGCAGACCCTGCAGCGCTACAAGGCCCTGCAGGACATCATCGCGATCCTGGGCATGGACGAACTGTCCGAAGAGGACAAGCTCACCGTGGCCCGCGCCCGCAAGATCGAGCGCTTCCTGTCGCAGCCGTTCTTCGTCGCAGAAGTCTTCACCGGTTCGCCGGGCAAGCTCGTCGCCCTCGAAGACACGATCAAGGGCTTCAAGGGCCTGGTCAGCGGCGACTATGATCACCTGCCGGAAGCTGCCTTCTACATGGTCGGCAACATCCAGGAAGCGATCGAGAAGGCTCAGCGCCTGGCTGCCGAAGCCGCGTGATGCAACAGGCCGCCGGGCGACCGGCGGTCTGCTCAACCGGGGCGCGGCCGCCGCGCCTCGTTTAACGATCCGATTGCCAGCCAGTCGACCAGTAAAGGACTTGCCAGATGGCACAGCCATTCCAGTTCGAGCTTGTCTCGCCCGAGCGCCTTCTCCTGTCGGAAAAGGTTCTTGAGGTCACCGTGCCGGGCAGCGAAGGCGAGTTCGGCGTCCTCAAGGATCACAGCCCGTTCATGTCCACCATCCGTCCCGGCCTCCTGAAGGTGCGCAAGGATGGCGGCCAGGTCCTCGAATTCTTTGTCCGGGGCGGCTTCGCTGATGTCAACGACCGCGGTCTTACCGTGCTTGCCGAAATGGCGATCCCGGTGACCGAGTTGAAGGCGGATGTCCTGGCGCAACACGTCAAGAACGCCGAGGAAGACGTCGCCGATGCGCGCGATGACGCCAGCCGGCTGAAGGCCGAGACGCTGTTGAGCCAGCTCCGCGAGATCCAGTCCGCCCTCAAGGCCGCCTGATCCGACGCGTCCCACACACTGTCAAGGTTTAAGGGCAGGACCGAAAGGTTCCTGCCCTTTGCTTTTGCAGCGTCCGCCGCGCCAAACTCAGCTCAACAAAAAAGCCCGGGCTTTCGCTCCGGACTTCTTTGCACGCGATGGGGCCACGTGCGCCGCTTGTGTTTTTATTAGGCGGCGATTCGCTTGAAGCTTGCCGAGTTGTTTGCCGGCTTGGAGCGGCGACGCTCTTCCGGCGGCATGTAGACGAGCGCACGGTGATCGGTGCAGTAAGACACACCCGCATCAACGCGCTGGTTGCACGGGAACGTGTAGTTGCCGGTATCGCCTTCTGCCCATTTGCAGCGGCCCGGACGGGGCAAGCTCAGATCCATGGTCATCCTCATGTCGGTCTGTGACAGGAAAGCGCAAAAAGCCGGCCGTTGGCCCGGGGTCTCCGGGACGGCCATGCGTGCGCACCTGTCTATGAAATCCTGGTTGCTGTAACGCGAGGCGCGGGCGAGCCCGGCCTGCCGCGTGGCAACGCGAGTGGTGCATACATAAGCACCCAGATGCTGCAACGCAACTCTTTTGACGGCATAAGAGCTGCGCAGAAATCACATGGCTTTGCCAAAGGTTAACTGATGTTTATTTCCCCGCCGGCCGCCGCCAGTGCTTCCCGGGTGTCGAGGTCGAGCCGGGCGGCTCCTCCAAGTTCCACCTCTACCACGGTCTCGGCTTCGCGGGCGATCAGGTGCCTTGCGCCGATGTCACCTTCAAGTGCTTTCAGCGCGTCGAGAAAGACCGCGTCGAACAGAACCGGATTGCCGCGCTTTCCCTCGGCGGTGGCGATAACGATGAGGTGACGCCTGTCCCGATCATGCGCGGCAATCAGTTTGTCCACCATTGCAGCCGTGACGCCGGGCATATCGCCCAAAAGAATGACGACCCCATCGAGGTCAACCGGCAGCGCCAGCAGTCCTGTCCGGATGGAACTCGCCATGCCGGAGGCAAAATCCGGATTATGGGCAATCCCGACCGCCCGCCCCGTCGCTTCGGCTGCCACGACATCGGCCATATGACCGGTGACGAGCACAACATCGGAAACGCAGCTGTTGCAGGCCGCATCGAGGGCATGGGCGACAAGGCTCTGGCCACCCAGTCTTGCGAGCAGCTTGTTGCCGCCTTCCATCCGGCTGGAGCGCCCGGCGGCAAGGATCAGCGCGCCATAGCGCCGCTTCCGGCGAGGAGTGGCCGGCTCACGCAGCTGCGGCCGGGATGTGATTTCCATCAGCAGGCCTCCAACGCCCAGCGCGGTGATATCATCGGCGGTGACGGGGATGTCGGCAAGCAAGCGCTGCAGCACCCAGTCGAAGCCGTTCTCCTTGGGGCTGCGGGCGCAGCCCGGTGCGCCGATGACCGGCACGCCGGCGACGTCGCCCAGCAGCAGCAGATTGCCGGGATCGACCGGCATGCCGAAGTGCCGGACCGATCCACCGGCAAGCCGGATGGCTTCAGGCAGCACATCCCCCTGGTCAACGACTGCCGATGCGCCGAAAAGGATCACCAGACCTGCGCCCTGGTCGAGAAGCTCCCGCAAGGCAGCAGCGACGGTATGAGCTGCATGTTCTGTCCTGATTTCGGGCAGCAACAGGCTGCCGGACGGCGCCAGGCGCTGCTGCACGACGCGGCGCGTCTTGTCCATGGTGACCGTCTTGAGTTGCGGCAGCCGCGTTGCCACTAAACCCACCGGGCGCGGCCGGTAAGGGGCAATGCGCACCGCAGCGCGCGCCGCCGCATCAGCGACGGCTACGGACTGGCCCGGTACAGCAAAGGGAATGATCTTTACGGTGGCGACCATGCGTCCAGCCTCAACGGCGGTCAGGTCCGGCAGGGTGGCAAGGGTGATTGCCGGATCGATCCGGTTGAAGCGATGGATCGCCGCCACGTCGAGCTGCAACACGCCATTGGCTTCGGCATAGAGATTGACCCGGCCCGTGAAGGGCGCGTCGGTGGTGATGGCCGGCCCGGCGACGGCACTTGCAAGCTGCCGGGCCGCGTCATCTTCGGAGACATCGCCTGGTTCAAGCCGCGCAACGATGAGGGACGTGAGCCCGGTCTCAGCCAGCCTGGCGACATCGTCAGACGTCAGGGTGTGACCTTTTTTCAGCACCCGCTCCCCGGCGTGCTGGCTGTGGGCGAGCAGGGCGCCGACGGCCTCGGCAAGGGAAACCGGACCAAAGCGCATCAGAGGGTCACCGGGTTGTTAGACCGGGCTTCCGTTTTCTGGCGCAGGGCGGCGATAATTTCAGCCAGAACGGCAACCGCGATCTCTGCCGGGGAGGACGCGCCGATGCTGAGGCCGATCGGAGCTTTTATGCGGGCAATGTCTGCCTCGCCAAGGCCGGCAGCCAGCAGGCGCTCGGCCCGCCTGGCGTGGGTCTTCCGGCTGCCAAGCGCTCCGACATAGAAACACCCGGCGCGCAGAGCCTCGATCAAGGGGTAGTCGTCGATCTTCGGGTCATGTGTGACGGCTGCAACGGCGGTATAGGCGTCAAGTGGGGCGGTCGCTAGCGCATCCTGCGGCCAATCCGGCTTCAAGACCTGCGCTGGAAAGCGCTCCTCACTGGCAAAGGCAGTTCTCGGATCGATGACCGTGACATCGAAGCCGGCGATCTCGGCCATCGGCAGCAGCGCCTGCGAGATATGGACAGCGCCGATGATGACGAGCCGTGGCGAGGGGACCGAGACCGTCAGGAACGCGGCGCGGCCGTCCGGGGCCTCGACCTGACCGGACGCCCCGCTGCGAAAGCGCTTTTCTAATTCAAGATACAGCGGGTCATCGGCAGACAGGGTTGACGAGCGGACGAGGCGCTGGCCGCCATCCTGCAGATCGGTCACAAGGATCGCGGCCTGCCGCCGGGCCCTTGCGTCATTCAGCGCGGAAAGGAGGTCAAGCCGCATCGGTCACGGGCTCCACATAGACGCGAATGCGGCCGCCACAGGACAGGCCGACGCGCCAGGCGGTTTCATCGGCAACGCCGAACTCGAGTACGGTTGGCTTGCCGCTGGCGATGACATCTGCCGCTTCGCTGACGACGGCGCCTTCGACGCAGCCGCCCGAAACCGATCCTTCGAAGTTGCCATCGGCATCGATGACGAGATGCGAGCCAACCGGACGCGGGGCAGAGCCCCAGGTTTCGACAACGGTTGCCACGGCCACCTTGCGCCCGGACCGAGCCCAGCGTTCCGCAATGGCGAGAACATCGGCGCCGGTGTTTCCAGCGTTGCTCTGGTTCTCCTGCTGCATCCTGCGTCCTCCCTTCCTGCAGCCGAGTGCTGCAAGCCTTACGACAAGACCATATAGGGCGGTCCGCAGGGCGAAAAGGGGCCTGCGCGGAAGGGGAACCGGAACTGTCGCAGGCCACGCCACAGCAAAACAGCGCCCCGGGTTTCCCCGGAGCGCTGCGAAGGGCGGCCTGCCGGCGGACAGGCTGCCAAAAGGGAAGCCGTGTGTTACTCCGCCGCTTCCCGCAGGACGGGGGCCGCGTCGCGCACGGCGCCGTCCACGGCTTCTTCGAACTTGGCGAAGTTGCTGATGAACATCTGCACCAGCTTCTTGGCCTGCGCGTCATAGGCGACATCGTCAGCCCAGGTCGAGCGCGGGTCGAGGATGGCGCTGTCGACGCCCGGAACCGCTTCCGGCACGGCGAAGCCGAAGTTGGCGTCGGTGCGGAACGAAGCATCTTTCAGCGACCCGTCCAGCGCTGCCCGCAAGAGCGTGCGGGTGGCCTTGATCGGCATGCGGTTGCCGATGCCATAGGCGCCGCCCGTCCAGCCGGTGTTGACCAGCCAGCAGTCGACATTGTGCTCCGCGATCAGGTCGCGCAGCAGGTTGCCGTATTCGGTCGGGTGGCGCGGGATGAACGGAGCGCCGAAGCAGGTGGAGAAGGTCGCCTGCGGTTCGGTGACGCCCTTTTCGGTACCGGCGACCTTGGCAGTGTAGCCGGACAGGAAGTGGTACATGGCCTGCGCCGGGGTCAGCTTGGCGATCGGCGGCATCACGCCGAAAGCATCGGCAGTCAGCATGATGATCGTCTTCGGCTGCGGGGCAATGCCGGTGCTCGATGCGTTCGAGATGAAGTGGATCGGGTAAGCCGCGCGGGTGTTCTCGGTCTTGCGGCCATCATCGAAATCCGGGACGCGGTTGTCGTCCAGCACGACGTTTTCAAGCACGGTGCCAAAACGCTGGGTGGTGGAGTAGATTTCCGGCTCGGCTTCCTTCGACAGCTTGATGGTCTTGGCGTAGCAGCCGCCTTCGAAGTTGAAGACGCCGCTCTTGCCCCAGCCGTGCTCGTCGTCGCCGATCAGCGTACGCTCAGGATCTGCGGACAGGGTGGTCTTGCCGGTGCCTGACAGGCCGAAGAAGACGGCTGTATCGCCATCCTTGCCGACGTTGGCCGAACAATGCATCGGCATCACGCCCTGCGGCGGCAGCAGGTAGTTGAGGAAGGTGAAGACCGACTTCTTCATTTCGCCGGCATAGGACGTGCCGCCGATCAGCACGATCATTCGCGTCAGGTCGCAGGCAATGACGGTTTCGGAGCGGCAACCGTGATGGGCCGGATCGGCCTTGAAGCTCGGCAGGTCGATGATAGTCATCTTCGGCAGGAACGAGGCCAGCTCTTCGGCCTTCGGACGGATCAACAGGTTGCGGATGAACAGCGAGTGCCAGGCATACTGGGTGTAGACCCGGACCGGCAGGCGATAGTCGGCGTCGGCACCGCCAAACAGATCCTGCGCGAACAGGTCCCGGCCCTTGGCATGGGCGATGAAGTCGGTCAGCAGCACGTCGAACTGCTCCCGGCTCATGCGGGCATTGTTGTCCCACCAGACCTGATTCTCGGTGTTCTCATCGGCAACGACGAACTTGTCCTTGGGCGAGCGCCCTGTGTGCTGGCCTGTGTCGGCAACCAGTGCGCCGCCGGCCGCCAGGCAGGCTTCCCCGCGCGCCAGCGCCTGCTCATAGAGCGCCGGCTCGTTCTGGTTCCAGTAGATCGCGGACAGATCCGTCAGCCCGATTGTTTCAAGGCCAAAGGCCGGATTTCTGACGCCCGTCTCTTTCATGGTCGCGCAATCCCTGTCGAAGAACGTGAAATGGAGCGGCAGGGGGAGGGGCCTTTACCGTTGCGCCGTCTCCCAAGTCCTGCGGCTGCCGGAACCTAGTTGATTGGGATTTCTGCAACAAGTGATCCCTTTGGAGAACCGTCGCACTAAATCGATTAAAAGGCGAAGACTTGCGAATATGATTTATTTCACTGTTCGAATTTAAGCAAAACTGTGGCGCTGCTGCTTTTGTCTTTCCTTATTCCGTTGACTGAGGGTGCACAGGGCAATCGCAGAGGCCGTGCGTGACGCAGGTCACAGCTTTGCCGATTAATGAAAGCCGACCTGCCGTTCTGCCTTAATTGGCGCTTTATGGTTTGGTGCTGGCGAAGCAATGCCTTATTTTATGCGCAATTGCGGGGCCAAACGCTGAAAGTGAGATATCACCTTGACGGATCAGAGGACGAAGACCCGCATCATGCCGACGATTGCCTTGGTCGATGACGACCGCAACATTCTGACTTCGGTGTCGATTGCTCTGGAATCCGAAGGCTACCGGGTCCAGACCTACACGGACGGCGCATCGGCTCTGGATGGTCTCCTGACCGATCCGCCAACGCTGGCGATCTTCGACATCAAGATGCCCCGTATGGACGGCATGGAACTGCTGCGCCGCCTGCGCCAGACCTCCGACATGCCGGTGATCTTCCTCACCTCCAAGGACGACGAGATCGACGAACTGTTCGGGCTCAAGATGGGGGCGGATGATTTCATCCGGAAACCGTTCTCCCAGCGCCTTCTTGTCGAGAGGGTACGCGCTGTCTTGCGCCGGGTTTCCCCGCGTGATGCCTCGTCGCCGCGCGAGGATGCCGACAAGCTGCTGGAGCGCGGCCTTTTGCTGATGGACCAGGAGCGCCACACCTGCACCTGGAACGGCAAGCCGGTGACGTTGACCGTGACGGAGTTCCTCATCCTCTCCGCCCTGGCGCAGCGGCCGGGCGTGGTCAAGAGCCGCAATGCGCTGATGGATGCGGCCTATGACGATCAGGTCTATGTTGACGACCGCACGATCGACAGCCACAT
The DNA here is from genome assembly GCF_051860505.1 of Pannonibacter sp. Lineage (NCBI taxonomy): Bacteria > Pseudomonadati > Pseudomonadota > Alphaproteobacteria > Hyphomicrobiales > Stappiaceae > Pannonibacter > Pannonibacter sp. Next base: position 55,566 of record NZ_JBHYDX010000029.1, read on the forward strand.
CAAGCGGCTGCGCAAGAAGTTCAAGATGGTCGATGATGATTTCGACATGATCGAAACGCTCTATGGCGTCGGTTATCGCTTTCGCGAAACCTGAGGTCGCGGCGCAGGTGGCAGGACGTATGCTCCGCGCCGGCGAGGTAGACGCCAGCAGAGCCGCAGCAGCGGATTGCGATGGTTAGTGAAGCGGACAAGGATGACATGACCTTGCGTCCGGCCGAAGCGGCCGGCGAGCGGGGTGCTGCACCCTTGCGCCGGCTCGGCAATCCGCGCCTGCGCCGCCGGGCCCGCTTGCGCATTGGCGCGTTTCTCGGCACCTATGTGTTCTCTTCGCTGACCAAGCGCATCGTCGTGCTTAATCTGGCCGGGCTGATCGCGCTGGTTTCCGGCATTCTCTACCTGAACCAGTTCCGCGCCGGCCTGATCGATGCCCGGGTGCAGAGCCTTCTGACCCAGGGCGAGATCATCGCCAGCGCGATTGCGGCGTCGGCTACGGTGGACACCGGCGCCATCAGCGTCGACCCGGAAAAGCTGCTGCAACTGCAGGCCGGAGAGACCTTGGGACCAGACTCCAACTCTCTGACGTCGCTCGACTTTCCGGTCAATCCGGAACGGGTGGGGCCTGTGCTGCGACGCCTGATCTCGCCGACCAAGACCCGCGCCCGGATCTATGATCCGGACGGCATGCTGATCCTGGACTCGCGTCATCTCTATTCTGGCCCCCAGATCCTGCGCTTCGATCTGCCGCCGCCCGAGGGCGAGGAGATCGGTATGCTTGACCGGGTCTGGCAATCGACGAAGCTCTGGCTGCGCCAGGGCGATCTGCCGCTATACCTTGAGGCTGGTGGCGGTGATGGACGGGTCTATCCGGAGGTCGAGGCCGCCCTTGCCGGATCGCCGGCCAGTGTCGTGCGCGTGTCGCAACGCGGCGAACTGATTGTCTCGGTGGCAGTGCCGATCCAGCGCTTTCGCGCCGTGCTGGGAACGCTGCTCCTGTCCACCCAGGGCGGCGATATCGACGCCATCGTCAGCGCCGAGCGCATCGCCATCATGCGTGTGTTTCTGGTCGCGGCGGGCGTGATGTTCATCATGTCGGTGCTCCTGGCCGGCACGATTGCCGGTCCGGTGCGCCGGCTGGCGGCGGCGGCGGAGCGGGTGCGCAAGGGCTCGAACTCGCGCCAGGAAATCCCGGACTTCTCGGATCGCCAGGATGAAATCGGCCATCTGGCGCGGGCTTTCCGCGACATGACCAACGCGCTTTATAACCGCATGGACGCTATCGAGCGCTTTGCCGCCGACGTGGCGCATGAACTGAAAAACCCGCTGACATCATTGCGCAGCGCCGTGGAAACCTTGCCGCTGGCCAAGTCCGACACGTCGAGAGCCCGGCTGCTGGAGGTGATCCAGCATGATGTGCGGCGGCTGGATCGACTGATTACCGATATTTCCGATGCCTCGCGCCTCGATGCGGAACTCTCGCGCGGCAACGCTGAGGTTCTGGATGTGGCCAAGCTCCTGCGCGGCGTTGCCGACATGAGCAACCAGCGGGCAAGCGAGGACATGCCCCGGGTGATCCTGGCAATCGCCGATGTGAAACCGGACAAGCCGGGGGAGAGAAAGCCCGAAAACCCCTATGAGATGATGGGCTACGACAGCCGGCTGGCACAGGTGATCAACAACCTGATCGACAACGCGCGCTCATTCTCACCCGAGGGAGGGAATGTCCGGATTGGTGCGAGCCGCAAGGGGGGGCGCATTCTGGTCACGGTCGACGATGACGGGCCAGGCATCCGGGCCGAGAAAATCGAGCGCATCTTCGAGCGCTTCTACACCGACCGGCCCGATGGCGAAGACTTCGGCAATAATTCCGGCCTTGGCCTGTCCATCTCCCGCCAGATCATCGAGGCGCACAAGGGTACGATCAGCGCGGAAAACCGAACGGAGACAGACCCCGAAAGCGGCCAGTCGCGCGTATTGGGGGCCCGGTTCACGATCTCCCTGCCAGCGGGACGGCCGACATGAGCTCGCCGGCGGCGCCCGAGCCGTTCCAGCATGCGACGGCGCTGGTTCTGGGCTGCCATGGCGTGCTGCTGCGCGGTCCGTCCGGAGCGGGCAAGTCGATGCTGGCACTGGAGCTTCTGGCGATGGCGCGGCGGAAGGGGCACTGGGCAGCGCTGGTCGGCGATGATCGCGTAGAGTTGACGGCGTATCCGTCCGGGCTGGTTGCCAGTGGAGCGCCGGTGCTCGCCGGTCTGATTGAACTGCGGGGTCGCGGGATCGAAGGCGAGCGGGCCGAGCGGCAGGCCTTGATCCGCCTGGTTGTCGATCTTGTCCCATCCGGGCAGTTGGAGCGGATGCCGGAGGACGATGCGTTCCAGACGACACTGGCCGGGATCGCTGTTGCGCGCCAACCGGCGCCGGCAGGGGATCTGCCACGTCAGGTGATGCTGGCACGGGCAGCGCTGATCCGGCTCTGCGACGGGGCGGAGTGCCCAGTTTAACGGAATTTAATCTGAAAAACGACTTGCTTTGCGCCGCTGCCTTGCCGACATTGCGGGCAAGCCGCCGGATGCAGGCAAGCCGCAGCATGAAAACGTTGAGCAGGGTCCGGTCAGATCGATATGACCAGATCTTGATCAGGACAGGTCGGGCAAGAATGATCGGACTCGTACTCGTGACCCACGGCCGGTTGGCTGAGGAATTCAAGGCGGCGCTGGAGCACGTGGTCGGCCCGCAGTCCCAGATCGCGACCATCTGCATTGGTCCCGAAGACAACATGGAGCAGCGGCGCCAGGATATTCTTGATGCTGTCGAAGCCGTCAACACCGGCGCGGGCGTGGTGCTTCTCACCGACATGTTCGGCGGAACCCCTTCGAATCTTGCCATTTCTGTCATGGATGGCAAGACAATCGAGGTGGTCGCCGGCGTCAACCTGCCGCTCCTGATCAAGCTGACCAGCCTGCGCGGGGACCGCGCCCTGCCCGAGGCAGTGGACGAAGCGCGCAAAGCCGGGCAAAAGTACATATCCGTCGCCAGCCAGGTTCTTTCCGGCCAGGCCTGACGCAGTGCTTACCCGGGACGATAATTCCGCAAAATGACGCGACTTGAACAGGACCTAGCCATCGTCAACAAGCGCGGCCTCCATGCCCGCGCCTCCGCCAAGCTGGTGAAGCTGGTCGAGACCTTTTCCTCGCAGGTGCAGGTGTCCAAGGACGGCCAGACCGTCGGCGGCAATTCGATCATGGGGCTGATGATGCTGGCTGCAGCGCCAGGCTGCTGCATTCATGTGCGTGTCGAAGGCAATGATGCCGAAGCCGCCATGGCGGCCATTGCAGCATTGGTGGCGGATCGCTTCGGCGAAGAGGACTGAATCTGCGCCTCGGAAGCCGTCGGCAGGCGCGCCTTTCCGTTTTAGTCATCGTTCTCTGCCATTCCCTTGCCGCAGTGCACCTGAATGTGCTGTAAGTGCGCGGCAAACCCGAATGACGAGACCGAACCGATGACCATCCGCTACCACAGGAACGACCTGCCCGACCTTTCCAACTACCAGGGCGTCACGGCTGTCGCGGTGGATACGGAAACGCTCGGTCTCAACCCGCACCGTGACCGGCTCTGCGTGGTTCAGCTGTCGCCGGGTGATGGCTCTGCCGATGTGGTGCAGATCGACCGTGGCCAGAAGACAGCGCCGCATCTGGCGCGCCTGTTCACCGATCCGTCCGTGACCAAGATTTTCCATTTCGCCCGGTTCGATGTCGCGGTGCTGTATCAGTATCTCGGCATCGAGGTGGCGCCGGTGTTCTGCACCAAGATTGCCTCCAAGCTTGTGCGCACCTACACGGACCGGCACGGCCTGAAGGACATCACCCGCGAGCTTCTCGGTGTCGAACTCTCCAAGCAGCAGCAGAGTTCAGATTGGGCGGCCGAAAAACTGTCCGACGCGCAACTCGCCTATGCAGCCTCCGATGTGCTCTATCTGCACGCGCTGCAGCGGCAGCTCGAGGGAATGCTGGCCCGCGAGGAGCGCACCGGCTTTGCCAATGCCTGTTTCGATTTCCTGCCGACCCGGGCACGCCTGGACCTGATCGGCTGGGACGAGGACGACATTTTCGCGCACAGCTGATCGTTTGCCACGCGCCGGGGCGGCGTGTGGTTCTGTCCGGTCTCTTAAGGTCAATCCGGCTTCGGATTGGCAGAAACCCGGCGGACACTTTATTGTAGGGGATGCGCACCCCATATGGAGGCGCGGTCAGGTCCTGGGGAGGCCTGTCATCCGGTTGAACATGCGGCCCAGGTGGGACGGGCCCTAGCGGCGAGGCAGCTTCTTGAGCTCTGACGCGTGGGATGGTGAGGCGGGTGCGCGATTGATGCGCGCCCGAGGTGACGCGCGCCGGCATTCTGGCCGCGTGCGGATTTTGCGCATCCTGTTCCCCTTGCTGGGCATCGGCATCGTGGCGGTGATGGCCGCGCTGATCGTCCTGTTCAACTTCCTCACCAGCCTCGGGATCGGCAATGTCATGCTGACGTCAGAGGGACTGGTCATGGATCGTCCGGAACTGTCCGGTCATGACGGCGACCGCTCCTACAAGGTCTCCGCCGTGCGGGCGATCCAGCGGATCATGGACCCGCGTATCATCGATCTTGAGACCATTGTCGCCGAAATCGTGATGGGCGATGGCCAGCGGGCGGCGATCACGGCGAACAAGGGCACCTATGACAATGGCGCCGAGACATTGCTGCTCAAGGACGGCATCAAGCTGGACTGGAGCGGTGACTATGACGCGGAGTTTTCTTCCGTGCAGATCGACCTGAAGACCGGCAAGGTGCGGACATCCGATCCGCTGGTCGTGCGCTCCACGCAAGGCGACATCAGTGCGGGAAAATTCAGCTATGATCAGGACAATGGTGTCGTGCGCTTCACCAACGGCATCAAGATGACGCTACGACCGGGTGCCACCAAGATGGTCGCCAAGGACACGGAGAGAACAGAATGAAGGGCATTTCCCTGTTTGCGGCTGCGGCCCTGATTGCCCTTGCGCCCGGGCTTGCCGCCGCACAGACTTTTTCGAATGCGTTTGCCGGTTTCGGTGACAACGACAAGGAACCGATCCAGATCGAGGCGCAGGAACTGCAGGTCGAGGACAAGACCAACAGCGCGACCTTTACCGGTGATGTTCTCGTCTCCCAGGGCGAAACGCGCATGAAGACGCAGAAGCTGCGCGTCTTTTATGATGGCAAGGCCGACGGCGGTGTCCAGCAGCGCATCAAGCGGCTGGAAGCCAATGGCCGCGTCTACATCTCGTCCCAGGACCAGACGGCGACGGGCGACGAAGCCAGCTTCGACATGGCCCGGAAGATCATGGTAATGACCGGCCAGCAGGTGGTCCTGAGCCAGGGGCCGAATGTCGTCGTCGGCAACAAGCTCACGATCAACCTGGAAACCGGCAAGGCCGATCTCGAGGCCCGGCAGTCCGGTCGCGTCAAGGTTCTCATCCAGCCCAACAGCCTCAACGGGAACTGATCTCTGAGGTGGGCCGGTTGCCGGATCCTGCTGTCCCGTGTCCGGTCACCTTGACCGGACCTGCGGACGGGCTCGACAGGAGCGGCGGCACCCCCTATGACTTCGCCCTTGTTCATTTCCAGGACGCCCACGCGTGAGATGGTTGCCTTTTTCTTTTGGCGCTCGGTCCGACCAGGACAGTGAGGCTGCACCTGGCTCCGGCTACGGTGCGCTGGCCGTTGAGGGCATCGGCAAAAGCTACGGCAAGCGCCGCGTGGTGAAACATGTCTCGCTGACCGTTTATCCCGGTGAGGCCGTGGGGCTGCTGGGCCCCAACGGCGCCGGCAAGACGACGGTCTTCTACATGATCACCGGCCTCATCCGCCCGGACCAGGGCTCCATCACCCTTGACGGCTTCGAGATTACCAGCCTGCCGATGTACCGCCGTGCCCGTCTTGGCATCGGCTATCTGCCGCAGGAGGCCTCGATCTTTCGCGGTCTCAGCGTCGAAGAAAACATCCGCGCTGTTCTGGAGGTTGTGGAACCGGACCGCAAGCAGCGTCAGGCGGATCTCGATGAGCTGCTGGCCGAATTCGGCCTCACCCATCTGCGCAAGTCGCCGTCCATTGCCCTGTCCGGTGGCGAGCGCCGGCGTGTGGAAATCGCCCGGGCACTGGCCAGCCGGCCCTCCTTCATGCTGCTGGACGAGCCCTTTGCCGGCATCGACCCGATTGCGGTGGGGGATATCCAGCAACTGGTGCGCCACCTGACCCAGCGCGGCATCGGCGTTCTCATCACGGATCACAATGTCCGTGAAACACTTGGCCTGATCGACCGGGCCTATATCATTGCCGCCGGTGAAGTGCTGACCGAGGGCACCCCCTACGAGATCGTCGCGGATCCTGATGTGCGCCGTCTTTACCTTGGCGAACAATTTACACTTTGATGCGGGCGGCTTGGCTGCGGTATAAGCAAGAAACGGACCAGATCCAGTCTGATCCGGTTTCGAGGCTGGACCGCCGTCACCCGTTCATGTCGATCGGGTCCGGTCCGGGAGGACAGACCTATCGCAGGACCGGGGGCAGGCAAGCCAAGCCCTGACCGGCCTGCCCAGCAGGATGCGCGACCCGCCCATGGCACTCTCGACCAAGCTTGAGATGCGGCAGAGCCAGTCGCTTGTGATGACGCCGCAACTGATGCAGGCGATCAAGCTGCTGCAGTTTTCCAATCTTGATCTTGCCGCCTATGTTGACGCTGAGCTGGAACGCAACCCATTGCTCGAACGAAGCGATCCGGCGACTGGCTCTGCCAGCGAACAGTCAGGTGACAGCGCCGTCGAAATCCTGCCTGAAGCCGCTGCGTCTGGTGGTGAAGGGGAGGCCTATGACGCCGGGTTTGATGGCAGTGAGGCGCCCGAGGGAGAAGCCGGCGACTGGATGAAGAACCAGCTGGAATCGAGTGCCGAAACCATGGCCGCCAGCATGGATACCGACCTTGGCAATGTGTTTCCCGACGACGGCGGCGTTGCGCCGGCACCCGAGCAGGCCATTGCCTATGCGGCTGATTCCGGACGCACCGGAGGCGGGGTCAGTGAGGACTACAACCTCGAAGCCTTTGTCGCGGAAGAAGAATCCCTGACGCAGATCCTCACCGACCAGATGAACCTGGCGTTGGCGGATCCGGTTGACAAGCTGATCGGCCTGCATCTGATCAACAGCCTGGATGAAAACGGCTATCTGGCGCAGGAGCTTGACGAGGCTGCCGGCCAGCTCGGCGTTTCGCCGGCCCGGGTCGAGGCGGTTCTGGCCATCCTGCAAGGGTTCGAGCCCTCGGGCGTGTTTGCGCGCTCGCTCGCCGAATGCCTGGCCTTGCAACTCAAGGAGCGTGATCGCTTCGATCCGGCAATGGCGACACTGATCGACAATATCGAACTGCTTGCCCGGCGCGAACTGGCGGCGCTGCGCCGCCTGTGCAATGTCGATGAGGAAGACCTCACCGACATGATCGCGGAAATCCGGGCACTGGATCCCCGGCCCGGCCGGGCCTATGGCAGCGCGCTGGTGCAGCCTGTGGTGCCGGACGTGCTGGTGCGCCGCGCCTCCGATGGCGGCTGGACCGTGGAACTCAACGCCGACACCTTGCCGCGCGTGCTGGTCAACCAGACCTATTACGCCAGTGTCACCCGGACGGCCCGCAAGGAAACGGAGCGGAGCTATCTGACGGACTGCCTGCAGACAGCGAACTGGCTGGTGAAAAGCCTCGACCAGCGCGCCAAGACCATCCTCAAGGTGTCGACCGAGATCGTGCGCCAGCAGGACGGCTTTCTGAGTTACGGCATCGAGCATCTGCGGCCACTCAACCTCAAGACCATCGCCGATGCGGTCGGCATGCATGAATCCACCATCAGCCGCGTGACGTCGAACAAATACATGGCGACATCACGGGGCATCTTCGAGCTGAAGTATTTCTTCTCGTCCTCGATCGCGGCGACCGAGGGCGGCGACGCGCATTCCGCCGAAGCCGTTCGTCACCGGATCAAGCAACTGATCGACGCCGAATCTGCCTCGGATATCCTGTCGGATGACACCTTGGTGAAGATGCTGAAGGCGGAAGGCATCGACATTGCACGGCGTACAGTTGCCAAGTATCGCGAGGCTTTGCGCATTTCTTCGTCAGTGCAGCGGCGACGGGAAAAAAGTGGCGGCCGGTAAGCCGGCTTTACCCACAACAGGCGGTTTTGACGATCTTTTCTGAAAACACGCAAACCATTGCTATATAATAAGATGCGGATGCAGCCGCTCCACATGGCGGGAGGTGCCATGCCACGGCGATTGACTTTCGGATGGGCGACGCCTATAGCCCGCCCCCGAAACCTATGGCCAAAGGGGTATGGCGCCGAAGCGCCGAGTGGTTCATGCTGCAACGTCCGGGACATGATGTGTCCCGAGAGTCGGGCCACCGACTGCATTTCGGTTCATGAACGAGTAGAGGTCCCCATGACACTGCGGATATCGGGCAAGAATGTTGATGTTGGATCTGCCATGCGCGATCACGTCAACGACCGGATAGCTGACGCGCTGTCGAAGTATTTCGGCGGTGGTTTCAATGGCCACGTAACCGTGAGCCGGGAGGGATCGGGATTCAAGACCGAATGCTCGATCCACCTGGACACGGGCATCGTATTGCAGGTCTCCGGGGAGGACCCTGATCCGCGCGCGAGCTTCGACCGCGCTGCGGAACGTATCGAGAAGCGTCTGCGCCGCTACAAGCGCAAGCTGAAGGCCCATCATGGGGCCAATGGCGCAGAGCGTGAAGTTTTCGAAGCCGCGTCCTATGTCCTGGCTTTGCCCGAGGAGGAAGAGGAAGTGCCGGCGGATTTCAGTCCGCTGGTTATCGCCGAAACCTCGGCCAAGATCAGGACGCTGACCGTCGGCATGGCCGTCATGGAGCTTGATCTGTCCGAAGCTCCGGTCGTCGTCTTCAAGAATGCCGCCAGCGGCGGCGTCAATGTGGTTTACCGGCGTCCGGACGGCAATATCGGCTGGATTGATCCGGCCCTGGTTGCGCAGAAGACGGCCAGCTAGGCTGGTCGCTTCCCGGACACGCGGGGCTCCGGCGGCATGCGCCGCCTGGGCCCTCGCCGGGACGAAATGGAAAAAGAACATGGATCTGAGTGATCTGATTACGCAAGACGCAGTGGTTGTCGGGCTGAAGGCGAACAGCAAGAAGCAGGCAATCCAGGAACTGGCCTCCAAGGCCGCCGAACTGACCGGACTGACTGAGCGCGAAATCTTCGACACGCTGCTGCAGCGTGAAAGGCTCGGTTCGACCGGCGTTGGGCATGGCGTGGCCATTCCGCACGGCAAGCTGATCAAGCTCACCCGTCTTGTGGGCGTCTTCGCCCGCATGGACAAGCCGATCGACTTCGACTCGCTGGATGATCAGCCGGTCGATCTGATTTTCCTGCTGCTGGCCCCGGAAGGCGCCGGCGCGGATCACCTGAAAGCATTGGCCCGGATTGCGCGCCAGCTGCGCGACCCGAAGGTTGCGGGCGGGTTGCGCGCTGCCGAAGATCCGGAAGCGGCCTTCGCTCTCCTGACCCAGCCGTTGGCCTCATCCAACGCGGCCTGACCTTCTTCCAGTCAGTTTTCCCGCATCAACCCCGCCCCTTCGGGCGGGGTTTTCGTTTGGCTATTCGCCAGTTGTTGGCTTTGCCGTGCGGATTTCAAGTCCCAACCTGAAGTCCCAATCTGATGTCCTGGCCTGAAGCCCTGGCCCGGTCCGCTGTCTGGCGGTCGTTTCCTGCTGCCATTCCGTCACGACTGATGCATTTGGTCTTTGCTTTTACTGTCTTGCAGGCCGGTTGGCTTTTGGGAGGGTGTCATGTATAACGTAGCGGCAGCAAAAAATGCTGTGCTTCCTTAAGTCGATTTTGCGATTACAGGGAAAAATTTGGAAGCAATTGGGGTTCAGAGGAATTAATTCATTAACAATTCGTAAATATATGTCGAGCAGATTTAACTTTATTGTGATATTTACCATGCATCTTAAGCGCGGATTATTTAACATGCGCTAGAAATGCAAAGAACATGACATTTCCGGCAGGGCTGCAGGCGCTGCCTACCTGTTTGTTGAGGGATTTCGCAACATGAGCACCAAGATTCGCGAATTGCTGGCCAAGCACGGCGCCTTGCCGGTTTCCGTCGAGACGCTGACGGACACCGCCGACCTGTACGAAGCGGGCCTGTCGTCCTTTGCCTCCGTGCAGCTGATGCTGGCGCTGGAAGATGCGTTCGACGTGGAGTTTCCCGAGACGCTGCTGAACCGCAAGTCCTTCGCCTCGATTGCTGCGATCCGTGACGCTCTGGCCTCGTTGACCGAAGAAGCGGTGGCGTGATGAACGAGCTGGCCAAGGCCAAGGCGCTCAGCCTGACCGAGCGCGCCCGGCGGGCAGCGGCGGTGGCCGCGGCCCATGCGGATGACGTCGACGTTGCTGGGCGGTTCCCGCGCGAAGCTGTCGATGCCATGAAGGCTGAACGCCTGCTCGGCATCCAGATCCCGGCCTATCTTGGCGGAGAAAGCGCGACCACGGCGGAGATCGCCGAAGTCTGCTGCATTCTCGGTCAGGCCTGTGCTGCCTCCGGCATGGTCTTCGCCATGCATCAGATCAAGGCGTCGAGCCTGGTGTCGCACGGAGACAATGCGCCCTGGCATGAGGCTTACATGCGCCGTATTGCCGGTGACCAGCTGCTTTTGGCGTCGGCAACCACGGAAGGCGGCATTGGCGGCAACCTGCGCAATTCCATCTGCGCCATCGAAATCGACGGCGACATCTGCCGCCTGACCAAGGACGCCACGGTCATTTCCTATGCCGAGGCAGCGGATGCGATCCTGGTCACATCCCGTGCCCGCGCTGACAGCGCGCCCTCGGACCAGGTGATGACCGTGTTCGAGAAGGGTCAGTACACGCTGGAGAAGACCCATCACTGGGACACGCTCGGCATGCGTGGCACCCGCTCGGACGGCTTCATCTTCAAGGGCGAGGCGCCGGCCGAGCAGATCCTGCCCAAGCCTTTCGCCGAGATCGCGGCCCAGTCGATGCTGGCCAATTCGCATATCCTGTGGAGCGGCGTCTGGTTCGGCATCGCCTCGGATGCCTTTGCCCGCGCCCAGGCCTTCGTCCGCGCCGCTGCCCGCAAGTCGCCGGGCACCGTGCCGCCCGGCGCGCTGCGCCTTGCGGAAGCGTCCAACCTGCTGCAACTGGTCAAGTCCAACATCCTGGCCGCCCTGCAGCAGTATGACGCTGCCCAGAAGGACGAGACGAAGCTGTCGTCGATGGGCTTTGCGGTGGCCATGAACAACGTCAAGATCGCCTCGTCGCAGACGATCCTCGAGATCATCAACCACTGCCTGCTGATCAGCGGCATCATGGGCTACAAGAACGGTACGCCCTACAGCATCGGCCGGCACCTGCGCGATGCGCATTCCGCCCAGCTGATGATCTCCAACGATCGCATTCTCGGCAACACTTCCACGATGCTGCTTGTGAACAAGCAGGACACTAGCCTGTTGGGGTGAGACATGGACATGCAGACCTCCCTTCTCGACCGGCTGTTTGATGCAGGTCTCCTGATCGACACCGGCGTCGATGGCCTCTACGGCCGTTCGGGCGCCTTCGAGGACGTGATCCAGCGCTTCGAAGGCCTGATCTCGGCCTTCGGCAGCAGCTCCCCGTCCGAGGTCATCCGCTTTCCTCCGGGCATGAACCGCAGCCACTTCGAGGGCTCGGGCTACATGAAGAGCTTCCCGCAGCTCGCCGGAACCGTGCATTCCTTCTGCGGCTGCGAGCTGGACCATGTGAACCTGCTGCAGTGCATGGCCGAAGGCCGCGACTGGACCAAGGACCAGAAGGCGACCGACATCGTTCTGACGCCGGCGGCCTGCTATCCGCTTTACCCGACCATTGCCAAGCGCGGCCCGCTGCCGGCCGGCGGTGGCCTGTTCGACCTGCAGTCCTATTGCTTCCGGCATGAGCCGTCGAAGGACCCGGCCCGCATGCAGCTGTTCCGCATGCGCGAGTATGTCCGCATGGGCACGCCGGAGGAAGTGATGGCCTTCCGCCAGCAGTGGATGGAGCGCGGTCAGGAGCTGATCGCTGCCGTCGAACTGCCGGTCGAGATCGATGTCGCCAATGATCCCTTTTTCGGCCGCGCCGGCAAGATGCTGGCCAACAACCAGCGCGACCAGGCGCTGAAGTTCGAGCTGCTCATTCCGGTGACCTCGACCGCGAAGAAGACGGCCTGCCTGTCCTTCAACTATCACCAGGACCATTTCGGCAAGACCTGGGGTCTGACCACGGCTGACGGGGAAGTCGCCCACACGGCCTGTGTCGGCTTCGGTCTGGAGCGGATCGCGCTGGCGCTCTTTGCCCATCACGGACTTGATACGGCCGACTGGCCGTCAACGGTGCGCAAGGCACTCTGGGGCTGACATGACGCGGGACAAGGTGTTTCCGGCGCTTGATCCGCTGGCGTATCAGCGCCACGGTCTGCACGATCTCGGCCGTGACTGGCCGGAAACCAATTGCTATCTCGACATCTGGATCGAGGTGCTGGCCGCGCTGGGGCAGCCGCCCGAGGCCGCGCTCGGCTTTGCCATCACCCAGGATTTCGAGGGAGATCAGTTCACCTTCTTCAAGGTGCCGCTGGAAGACCTCGAGACCCTGTTCGGTATCCGCGTGACCGAACTTGCCATCTTCGACCGGGTCGAGGCGCATGTCGCGGCACAGATTGCGCGCGGCAACCTCTGCCTCGTCGAGATGGACAGCTTCTATCTTCCCGATACCCAGGGCACCGCCTACCGCAAGGAGCACGGCAAGACGACCGTTGCCATCAACCGGCTCGATGTCGACGGCCGGACGATGGACTATTTCCACAATCTCGGCCTGCACCGGCTGGAGGGCGAGGATTTCGACGGCATCTTCCACCGCACGGCGCCGGAGGGCGCGCTGCCGTTCCTGCCCTACACCGAGTTCGTCAAGTTCCCGGCCGCCCTGCCCGATGCAGCCACGCTAGCCGGGCGTGCCGTCACCCTGCTGCGCCGGCATCTGGCGCGCGCGCCGCAGGCCAACCCGATTGCCACCTTCGCCGCCGTGTTTCCGGCGCAGGTGGCCGAGATTGCCGAGCGGCCCTTCGGCTTCTTCCATCTCTACGCCTTCAACACCCTGCGTCAGTTCGGTGCGAATTTCGAGCTGTTCTCGGCCCATCTCGACTGGCTGGCACGGCAGGGCACTGCTCTGGATGCGTCGGCGCTTGAACGGCTCGCCGCCGAGGCACGGACCATCTCGGCAACCGCCAAGGTGGTGCAGTTCCAGCTCGCCCGGGCGGTGATGCGCAAGTCCTTCGACAAGCTCGCGCCCGCGCTGGTGCCGGCGATCGAGGCCTGGGACCGGTTGCACGACGGACTGACCGGGCTCCTGTCGAACCAGCCTGCTGCCGCTGCGGCGGAGTGAGACGGGATGGCGAGCGCCGTGTCCGATCCCTCGCCCCTGCCTGCGCCACGACGCCTTGCCGAGCAACTGCATCCGCTTGACGCCGGCTGGGGGCTGGCCGGCACCCATGCCGGCGAGGTTGCAACCCCTGCCGACCTTAGCGACGATCTCGAGTGGATCCCGGCCACTGTCCCCGGCACCGTCGCCGGGGCGCTCGCGGATCATGGCGGCTTCTCGGCGTCCGAGCCGTTTGCCCTGCAGGACAAGGACTTCTGGTACCGGACCGACGTTGCCGCAAAGGCCGGTGCCCGCTGCCGCCTGCGCTTTGAAGGCCTCGCCACGCTCACCGACATCTTCTGGAACGGCCAACTCGTTGCCCGCTCGGACAGCATGTTCGAGACGCTGGAAGTCGAGCTGGAGGCCGACGACCGGAACACCCTGCATCTGGCGTTCCGTGCCCTCACGGAGCGGCTTACGGCCAAGCTTCCCCGCGCCCGCTGGCGGACCCAGCTTGTTGATCAGCCCGGATTGCGCGGTCTGCGCACCACGCTGCTCGGCCACATGCCCGGCTGGTGCCCCGAGGTGGAGGCCGTCGGCCCCTACCGGCATGTGTTTGTCTCGTTTCCGGACGAGGCCGGGCGAGCCCCCGATATCGCCATCACGCAGCTTGCCAGCACCTTGGGCGAAGACGGCACCGGCGTCCTGTCGCTGACGCTCATCAGCGCCGCGCCGCTCGTGGACGCGAAGCTTGCCTGCGCCGGCCATCACGTGCCGCTCGTGGCCGGCCCGGACGGGCAGTACGCCGCGACGCTCTACCTCCCCGATGTCGCGCCCTGGTGGCCTGCGACCCATGGCACGCCGCATCTGCATGAGGTGACGCTGCATCTAGCCGGTCACCTCGCTGGACACGGGCACCGGCTTGGCCGCACCGGCTTCCGACGGGTCGAGGTCGATGTGGGCGCTGATGGTCAGGGCTTTGGGCTCGTCGTCAACGGCGTGCCCGTATTTGCCCGCGGGGCAGTGTGGACCAGCGCCGACATCCTGCGCCTTGCCTCGACACCCGAGGCGCTGCGTCCGCTGCTGGCGGCGGCGGCCAGCGCGGGCATGAACCTCCTGCGCATCCCCGGCCTCACGACCTATGAGGGCGAGGCCTTCTTCGCGCTCTGCGACGAGCTGGGGTTGATGGTCTGGCAGGACTTCCAGTTCGCCAATTTCGACTATCCCATCGCCGACCCCGCCTTCGAGGCGCGGGTGCGTCGCGAGGCCGCCGAGGTGACCGGCCGGCTTTGCATCCACCCTAGCCTTGCCGTCTTCTGCGGCGGCAGCGAGATGGAGCAGCAGGCGGCGATGATGGGCCTTGCGACTGAGCGCCGGGCGCAGCCGCTGATCAAGAACCTCCTGCCCGATCTCGTTGCGACGCTGGCCCCCTCCGTGCCCTATGTGCGCAACTCGCCGACCGGGGGCGATCTGCCCTTCCTGCCCAATGCGGGCATTGGCCACTACTACGGCGTCGGCGCCTACCTGCGGCCGCTGGAGGATGCGCGCCGGGCAGGAGTTCGCTTTGCCGGCGAATGTCTTGCCTTTGCCAACGTGCCGGAACCCGTCACGCTTGAGCGCGAGCTTGCCGACATGGCCTGCCACGATCCGCGCTGGAAGGCGCGCGTGCCGCGCGACCGGGGGGCAGGCTGGGACTTCGAGGACGTGCGTGACCATTATCTCGGGTCTCTCTACGGCGTCGAACCTGCCCGACTGCGTAGCCACGATCCGCAGCGCTATCTCGAGCTGTCGCGGGCCGTGACGGGCGAGGTGATGGCGGCCACCTTCGCCGAGTGGCGGCGCGTCGGCTCGACCTGCCGGGGCGCGATGGTTCTGGCCCTGTCCGATCTCATGCCCGGTGCCGGCTGGGGGCTGATCGATGCCCACGGCGAGCCGAAGCTTGCGCTCGGCATCCTGTCGCAGGTGCTGGCGCCGGTGCAGGTGCTGATCACGGATGAGGGCACCAATGGCCTCGACATCCATCTCCTCAATGAGACGGCGGCATCCGTCGCGGCCCGGCTGGAGCTGACAGCGTGGCGCGACGGGCTGACGCCGGTCATCTCTGTTGCCCGGGACGTGGTGCTGCCGCCGCGCTCGCAGCAGCGGCACACTGGCTTCGAACTGATCGGCAGCTTCTTCGACCTCGGCTACGCCTACCGCTTCGGGCCGCCGTCGCATGATGTCGTCCGGGCAAGGCTCGTCGATGCATCAGGGGCATCGCTCAGCGAGGCGTTCCACTTGCCGCTTGGCCTCGCTTTGCCGCGCCAGCAATTGGATCTCTCTGCTGAGGCGAAGGATCTGGGCGAGGGGATTTTCGAACTGGCGCTGACGGCACGGCGTTTTGCCCAGCGTGTCGTGATACGCGATCTGCAATTCCGTCCAGAGACAAACGGCCTGAATATCGCGCCGGGCGAGACCCGGCATGTGCGGATGCATCCTCGTGCAGCAACGCCGGCCCATGCCCGGCTGGACGCTGTGATCAGCGCCCTCAACGGCCTGCAGGATGTGCGGTTTACGGCCTAGCGTTTAGACCAGCAGTTGGTGAATTTCCCGCACAAGCGGTTGTCCCGGTTAGATCCCGCAAGCGCTCCTCTCGCCACAGCAGGGCAGGGAAAACGCAGGTGAAGTCTGGCACATGTTCGATGTGAAGGACTGTGCCTGGAAAGTGAGACCCTGTCGGAGCCTCTCCGCTCCCCTCCCCCTCGTGGGGAGGGGTTTGGGGGGTGGGGGGAGCGGACTTTAATCCAGGCAACTAGAGCGTGTCGCGTTTAATTAGTTCCATATCCTGCGGCTTTGAAGAAGTTGTAGCATTCCTCATCGGTGAAGATG
>NZ_JBHYDX010000030.1:0-23821 GCF_051860505.1 Pannonibacter sp.
CCTAGGGTAACTCATTGAAAGATAGAGGCCCCGGCTCTCCGGTCCCGGCTCGGCGCTCCGCTTGGCCGGGATGACTTCGGTCAGGTCGAGGCTTGGTAACAAAAAAGCCCGCAGATTGCGGGCTTTCTGAATTCTAGGCTCGATTGCGCGCTGATCGAAGATCAGTTCTGGCTGCCCGCATCCGGGCCATCCAGCGCATCGTCACCGGCTGCCGGGCCTGCCGCAACCGGAGTATCAATGCCGCCGCCGCCACCAGCGACGGAATCGGCAAGCGCGGTAACCTGTTCAGCCTGGGCTGCATCCGGCGAAGCGGCGGCAGCTGCACGCAGGCCGCCCGCGATGTTCGCGCCGGCACCCTGAACTTCAGCCAGCGACGCAGCCAGCTCAGCAATGACGGCGGCACGCTGTGCAGCCGGCACGCTTGCAAGATAAGCGGTCACCAGCGGTGCGCAGGGCGAACCGGCGCCGCAGGCCGCAACGACCGAAGCGATGTTCAGAGCCTGCGCCTGCGCTGCCATCGGAAGCGCCAAGGACAGGGATACGGCCGCAACGGCGACCTTGGCGATGTCAAAAATCTTCATCACACTCTCCAGCAATTCATATATCGAACAACAATAAGTCCAGTTCCCGCAGCGTTCCGCAGGCTCTCACACAAATCTATGCCACATCCGCCTAAGCTTGTCACTGTCTTTTAAAGATATCGTTAACCGAGCCCCTTGCGCAAATTGCCGCAGCGGCGCCAACCGTGTCGCAACAACGACACACGCGCCCCAATCAGGTAAAAGTGTCCTGTTTCCCGTTTTGCCAGCTTGAGTTTCAGCCCGGTTTCCGGCATCGGATGAAACCTATTGAGAGTTTGCTTCAGCGTCAGTGTCACAGGACGGTGGCGCCCCATGTTGACGTTCCGGTTCGGAACACACCATATTTCCGGGATCAGCCCTTTGGGATCAAACATCCAAACACATGCCGCAAGACCACAGGTGGCGAGGGCCTTCTCCCTGACCGTGATCCTGCTCGGCACGATTCTCGCGGCACTCGGCGGCATCGTCCTCTATACGGAGGCTGCGATCTTCCTCAAAAGCGCCGGCGGGCGCAACGAGCGCCTGTCTCCGCTGGTATCAGGCACCTATGCGACCGGGCTGTCGGGCTTTTCCAACCGCATCCTGATGCTCGACTGCGATGAGGCCCTGAACTCGACCTTCGGCAGGTTGCAGCCGGCTGACACACGGGTGGCCTATGCGCAGAACTGCCTTCAGGCCGCCGACGATGTCTTGAAGCGCCGCCCTTCCGATGGGCTTGTCCACCTCGTCAAGGCCAATGCCTATCAGTATCTCAGTGACAGCCAGGCTATGGCCAGGTCCCTGGTGCTGTCGCAGCATATGTCGCCCGGGGAAGGCTGGATCGCTGATGGACGCCTGCGCCTTGGGCTCCCGATCTATCCAGATTTGCCGGCAGACGCAGCCGCCGCCGTTGCAGCAGATGTCGCCTTGCTGGCGTCGTCCCGGCGCAGTGCGGCGTGGCTGGCCCGCCTTTATCTGCGCAAGGACAAGTCGCCGGAGGTCCTGCTGAGCCTGGTCGACATCCTGCCCGACGGCTCGAAAGCAAATGTTCTTGCCGAAATCCGCGCGGCAACGCGTCTGCGCTGACCGCCCGGCTGTTCCCTCAGAAAGACCCCGACATGACGTCATCCTCGCCGGCCTCGCAGGACGATTTACTGGCCTCCGGACGCAGCAGCACCTCCCGCCTGAACGACCTGACCGGCCGCGCGCTCCTCCTTGTGCTGGCCCTGGCGCCGGTTCCGCTTGGCAGCAACCGCCCGTTCTTCTGGGCACTCTGGGCGCTGGTCCTGGGTCTTTTGCTGATCGCCTATGGCGCGGCGCTCTACCGGAAAGAGCTGAGGCTTCGCCTCCCCTTCACGGCCTTTCAGGGGCTCACTTTCCTGTTCACCCTTGTCTCGTTCTGGATGGCCCTGCAGGTGCTGCCCATCGGCAAGATCCTGCCGCTGCCGGATATCCACTCGACCACTGGAAACAGTTTCGCCATCTCCAGCATCAGCCTGACCCCTGGGGACACGTTGCTCGCGCTGTTGCGCTGGCTGAGTTACGGCGTGCTGTTTTTCCTGGCCCTGCAGGCCAGCGTGCGCAAGCAGCGCGCCCGGCGCCTGACGTGGTTCCTGCTGCTGTTCGTCGCGATCCAGGCGGCCTATGCGGTCATCGCGATGCTGTACCTGGCTGATCAGGTCGTCCTGGTCGAGAAGACCCAGTATCTGGGTGAAGCCACAGGCACCTTCGTCAACCGCAATTCACTGGCGACCTATCTTGGCTTCGGCTGCGTCCTGGCGCTGCTGCTTGCGCTGCCCGACGCTGAAGGGGCGCAAGAGGCTCCCCGCAAACGGTCCCGCCGGGGCGGATTTGCACTCACCGTGACGCCGGACAACATCCTCGCCGGTGTCGCGCTCCTTGTGATGCTTGCAGGTTTGCTCGCAACGGGCTCACGCATGGGGCTTTTCGCCACCTTCTGCGGTCTGGCCGTCGCCTTGCTGACCCGGTTGCCGGGCTGGCGTTCACGCCTGGCTGGTCTCGGCGTCATAGCCATGGGTGGCATTGGCTTCGTTGCCATCTATGGCGCCGGCACGCTGGAACGGCTGATCACCGTCGAACGCGATTCTGAATCCCGCCTCACGCTTTATCGCGACACCTTGTCGATGATCACAGACCGGCCACTGCTCGGCTTCGGGGCACAGTCCTTTGAATATGCCTTCCCGCTCTACGATACGGACCCGGGCAACAGCGCCTATACCTATGACAAGGCGCACTCAACCTATCTGACGCACTGGAGTGAGCTGGGGCTGGTTTTCGGCAGCCTGCCGATGATCCTTGTTCTGGTCATCGCAGTCACTCTTCTGCGCGCCTTGTGGGTTCATCGACTGCGAGAGGTCGAAATCTGCGCCGCCCTGGCCGTGATCGTGGTCGCTGCCGTTCACTCGCTTGTTGACTTCAGCCTCGAGATAGAAGCGGTGACATTCCTGTTCGTCACGATCCTCGCAATCGGCTTTGCAACCGCCTATGAAGGCATCCAGAAACAGGGCCGCAAGTCCTCCGGCTCAACGAACGGACAAGCCACAAATTGAGCGCGTTCCTTTCACGTTTATTCGGGTCAAAAGCCCAGCGGTCTCACCGACGCAACAGGATCCGCACCGCAGACAAACGCCCGGACTTGCTCTATGTCGTCGGCGACATCCACGGTCGGCTGGATCTGCTGCAGGATCTTGAGAGCCAGATCGACGCGGACGCCCGCCGGCTTGGTTTGCCGCCGACGGTGGTCTATCTCGGCGACTTGGTCGACCGGGGGCCTGCTTCAGCACAGTTGCTGGACCGGGCAACCGGTCCGGGACCTGCCGGCTGGATCCGGCATTTTCTCGCCGGCAACCATGAACTGATGATGCTCGGGTTTTTGCAGAACCCGAAGGCAAATCTCGCATGGCTCGACTTTGGCGGCATCGAGGCCCTGTATTCCTACGGGTTTCAACCCTCGGAACTCGAGCAGATCCGACGCCAGCCGGCAAAATCGGTCAATCTGCTGCGATCCTACGTGCCCGAGGATCATGTCGCGTTTCTCGAGACCCTGGCAACCGGGCTCCTCTACCCGGGGCTGCTGCTGGTGCATGCCGGGATCCGGCCGGGTGTTCCGCTGGAAGAACAGAGTGATCTCGACCTCACCCGCATCAAGGCCGAGTTTCTCGACAGCACTGCCGATCACGGCGTGCTGGTCGTCCACGGCCACAGCATCGTCAAGACGCCGGAGATACGGCCAAACCGCATCGCCATCGACACTGGTGCTTATGCGACCGGCGTCCTCACGGCGTTGCGGCTGACGGGCACGTCCCCTCCTGCATTTCTCCAGACAGGCGCTGGACGCAATGAGTAAGCTCCGCTATGTCATGTTTTGTATGAAAGTCTTCAATATTTTAGGTTGATGTCGCGGTGTGTTTCGCTGCGGATCCATTAGGAAAGTCCTTTGCTTATGGATGAGACAGAAATCGATTTCCGGCACCTTTTCGGAATTGTTCGCCGGCAGATTAAGCTGATTGTAGCCACCATCGCTCTCGTCCTTGCCATTGCAGTCGTCGCCGTCTTTTCAATTACGCCGATGTACAGCGGCACAACGCTCATTCTGGTCGACCCAAGCCGCAAGAATCTTCTGGATCCCAGCAACATCTCAGGCTCTTCTTCAACCGACAGCGCCCGCGTCGAAAGCGAGGTCGAGATTGTCGATTCCGACGCGGTTCTGCTTTCGGTGATTTCCGAAAAGGGCCTCATCACCGACCCGGAATTCGGCGTGAAACTTGGCCTGAGAGCCAAGATATTGGCGGCGCTGCGCATCCGGGAACTGACCTTGCCGACTGGCCAGGACGCCCTCGGTGTGGTGCTGTCTCGCTTCAAGAGCAACATTACGGTTTCGCGTCGCGGCCTCACCTATCTGATCGCCGTCACCGTCCGGTCCGAAAACGCCGCCCGCGCCGCCGAACTCGCCAATGCAATCGCCGAGACCTATATCCGCAGCCAGATCGACTCCAAGATTTCGACGACGCGGGAGTCCCGGGACATTATCCAGCGCCAGCTGATCGATGCGGAGAAGGCCGTTGTCGTCGCTGAGAAGGCTTTTGACGACTACATCTTTGGCAATGTGAATTCCTTTGTCACCGCCACCGGGCGCTCCGACCTTGCCGATCTGCGCAACCGGATCAACGAATTGACCTCCGAGCGCAGCTCGACGGAAACCCGGGTCGCGGATCTGCGCCAGAAGCTGCAGGTCAACGACTACCAGACGCTTGCAGCGGAACTCGAAAACGAGGCGGTGGCGGCCCTCAGCAAACAACGGGCCGATCTGCAGCGGGCACTTGGCGAGGCTGCCGCAGGTTCCGCGCGCGCGGTCAATCTGCGCCAGGAGCTGGAAGCGATCGAACGCAATCTGGCAGTCGAGGCCGAAACCGCACTCGGCGAGCTTCAGGCCTCGGTCAGCGACTATGACAAGCAGGCCAGCACGCTGCGCCGGGACCTCAACACCGCCATCCTTGGCAGCAATCTTCCGGCCGATACGCTGGCGCAGATCTACCGTCTGCAGCAGATGGCCCGCAATACCGCCACGCAGTATCAGGCCCTGCTGTCCCGCTCGCAGACGCTTGAAACGGAAAGCGCGCTGCAGATCGCAGACAGCCGTGTTGTCTCGCCGGCTTACCCGCCAACTGGCCCGAGCTCACCTAAGGTCATGCTGATCCTAGCGGTCGCTGGTCTGTTTGCGGTTGGTGCGGGTTTCGCGCTGGCCTTTATCTTCGAGAATTTCATCGGAGGCTTCACCAGCGAGGAACAGGTCCAGGCAATCACGCGCCTGCCCCTGGCGACGGTCGTGCCGCGTCACACCGCGACGACAGCCCAACCCTCGGTCTCCGATGCGCTGATCGACAGTCCCTTGTCGATGTATGCGGAATCGATCCGGCGCTTGCGCGCGACCATCGACAACACGCTGCAAGCCAACATGCCGGCGCCCGTCGACGGCCGGCCGCGTCAGGGTTTTGTGATCATGATGTCCTCTGCCCTGCCGGGCGAAGGCAAGTCGACCATGTCGCTTTCGCTGGCCCGAACCTTGGCCCTCTCAGGTGCCAGCACTCTCATCATCGACTGCGATTTCCGCAAGCCAAGCATCCAGAAGCACCTGAACCTGGAGCCGTCCAGCGGTCTGGTTGACTTCCTGGTCGGAGACATTGCCTCGGACGACCTGCTGCAGAACATCGTCAAGACCGACAGCAAGACATCACTGACGGCCATTGTTGGCGCGCGCCGGTCTGATGTGCCCACTGATCAGCTCATCACCCAGGAACGCTTCACCCGACTGGTCCAGACGGCCCGCAGCCGGTTTGACTATGTGGTTCTGGACTCGCCCCCGATCGAGCCGGTCGTCGATGGGCTGTACCTCGCCAAATATGCCGATGTGATCACCTTCGTGATCCGCTGGGCCAAGACCCCGCAACGCCTCTGTGTGCATTCCCTGCAGCGCCTTGCCCAGACCAAAGCCGAGCATTGCCGCATCATGACACTGCTGAACCAGCAGGAAGGCAAGATCGGCTATTATTCGGCTTATTCAGACTACTACTCGGACTAAGGCGCCCCTCAGTTTCTGGCGCCGGTACGACCAGGCCCGGGAAACCGCATCAGGCAAATACACCGCGTGCCGGGTGCCCTCCCCTGCGATCGCCTTCAGGAAACGCTGGACGCCATGCAAGGCGTCCAGCGCTTGCATTTGCTGCAAGTGCGGCGCAACACCGGCCAGTTGCTGAAGGCTTCAGAACCACAAAATCCGCAGCGGTTCTGACCATGATTTGCTCACATTTCTGTTTGCAGTGCCACATGCGCCATGTTAAGAATTGCGTAACCTAAAAAGTAAAAATCTAAACAAATTGAAACTTCTTCTTTCGGCGTGCTGCGTACCGGGACAGAACCTTTTTAGTCGTGACCCGGAGTTGGAACCAAATTTTTTCGGGGCTGGTCATGGTGCACGAGTATTTTGATCGTGAGCGCGAACCTCGCGCAAATCGTCGTGGTGTTCGACGCATTTCTTTTTTCTCCAGGTCTCTCGCAGAGCGTAACCTTGCCGCAGATCGGCATCTGGGGCCGATGAGCCTTGGACGGCAAGCTCCTCTGGCAAGCTCGCAGGACCTTCGCGGAACCCTTTCCCATCCGGCGTTCACAAGTATCGCTCCAGCGACTGATGCAGCCTTTGACGCGGATGCCACGTCGGGCTTGCGCAAGGCTGTCCGTCCGGCACTCAAGCGCAGTCTGGATATTGCCGGCAGCGCGACTGGTCTCCTTTTGCTCAGCCCCCTGTTCATCGGCATCGCAGCCGCGATCAAGCTTGGCAGCCCGGGTCCGGTGATCTTCCGCCAGGCCCGCTATGGCCGCGATGGTGAGTTGTTCTACGCGCTGAAGTTCCGTTCGATGTATGTCGCGACACAGGACGCCACCGGCGTTGCCCAGACCCGCAAGAACGACCCGCGCATCACACCGATCGGCCGTTTCCTGCGCCGCTCCAATTTCGACGAGCTGCCGCAGTTGTGGAACGTTCTGAAAGGCGAGATGTCGCTGGTTGGCCCGCGCCCGCATGTGCCGGGCATGCTGGCGGCAGGCGTTCCTTACGAAGAGTTTGATCCGCGCTATATGGATCGCCATCAGGTCCGCCCGGGGATAACCGGTCTGGCCCAGGTGAATGGCTTCCGCGGTGAGACCACCGAGGAATACCACGCCCGCATGCGGGTCAACTACGACCTGGAATACATCCGCACCCAGTCCACGCGGCACGACATCAAGATCCTGTTCCAGACTGTTTGGCGCGAGTTCACCAAGGGCACCGGATACTGATTGACCGACTGTAGCCCCCTTGGAAGTGGTCGAACGAGGCGCTTGCGATGTCAGCAATGGCAAGCGCTGCATTCGCCCGGGCGGTCGAGCCACCGTTCTTGCTGCTCCTGAAGTTGCGATCTTGATCGATGGAAAAGAGGCGCGGCAGCGAAGTAGGACGTCTCAATTGATTGTACTTCGGCCGTAGTGGCCGATCAGTTGTGTCCCTTCCTGCAGACAGCTCAATCAAGGGCCTGTGACCACATAGGTAGAACCTGATCCGCAGCATGTTCGCTGTCAAAGGCCTGCCCCGTTTAGTAGCAGACACCTTTGGCGCTTGGCACACCAAAACTCACAGCCTTCGCTTCCGGAAGTGCCCCCCTTGACGATCCTCAGTCCTTTTCGGCGAGACTGAGTTCCAGCCCGCCCGCGACTGCTTCCATGACCGACGCTCGTCCGTGGCCCGCCTGTGTCTCGGCAGACAGGCAGGCTTGATGCAGGAGGTCCGTTGATCGGCTTCCGTCCCGGCGCAGGTCGGCCAGGAACCAGCGGACGATCCGCCAGCCGCTGACGAGCAGCGCATCGGCCAGCACAGGATCAGGGATCAGTCCGGACAAGGTGGCGTTCAACTCCGAGAACAGGTCGAAGGCAACGGCCTCGTCCATCGGCTGCGCGCACCGGGTTTCCTGCGCAAGCCACGCCAGTCGGCCCGCAACAGGCCGCGGGACAGGCGCGTCGGACAGGGTTCCGACAAGCCGCAACAAGCCGCAATGAACCGCAACATGCATGCCCCGCGCCTGCGGGTCGAGGGCATTGGAGACCGATCCGACGCCGGAGCGGACTTCGATGAGGCCTTCATACGCCAGTCGCTGCAGCGCCTGCCGCACCGGTGTGCGCGACACGCCGAATTCATTGGCAAGCGTTCCCTCCAGCAACATCGACTGTTCTTCAACCGGCTGCAGGCAGATGCGCTTGCGGATGACATAGGCAATCTCATCCGCCCGCCCTTGAGGATTGGAATTCAGCATCTCGGTCCCTTGGCTTGCTGCTCCGGATCTGTCACACCAATGACGCAGCACCTGTATACACGTATGCAAGAAACTCTATCCGATAGACGCAGATCATGCAACACGCCCCCGCTGTCCGCTCCCGTCCAGACTGGCTTGGCTTCGGTGTCGTCGGACTGGTTCTTGTCGGGCTTGCGTTGCTTGGCGTCAACATACTCTTCAACATGCAAGCGGCCGGCATGACACCAGGCTTCGGCTTTCTGGCGCAAACGGCCGGCTTCGATCTCAGTGAAAGCCTCATCCCCTACACGCCGGCGGCAAGCTACGCGCGGGCGATTGCAGCCGGCGTGGTCAACACGCTGTTGCTGGCTCTGGCCTGCCTTGCCCTTGCAACCACCATCGGCATTGCCATGGGTCTGGTCAGTGTCGCGCCCAGTCCGCCGGGCCGCGTCGTTGCCACAATGTTTGTAGAACTCTTTCGCAACCTGCCGAAAATTCTCGTCCTTCTGGTGATTTACGTGATGGCGGTGCGGATCCTGCCTCCGGTCCGGGACGCCCTATCGATCGGGCCGGTGTATCTGTCCAACCGCTCGGTGTATTTTCCGACGATCCAGCCCGATGCCAGCCAGATCTGGCTGCTGCTGCCGCTTTCCGCCGCAGTCATCATGTCCCTCTGGTGGCGACATCGGGCCCGTCTGCACAAGCAGGTGACGGGACAGGAATGGCCGGTTCTGCCTGTGGCGCTCGCCCTGCTTGCCGGCGTGCCCCTCATTTTCGCGGCGCTGACCGATGTGTCCCTTACCCTCAGCTACCCCGAGATCGAACGGTTTGATTTTACCGGCGGCGGGCGTCTCTCCTTGCAGTTTCTGACGGTTCTCCTGACCCTCGGCCTTTATCACGGCGCGCAGATCGCCGAAGTCGTGCGCGGCGGCATCCAGGCTGTTCCGGGCGGCCAGGTGGAGGCGGCGCGCGCCTTGGGGCTGTCGCCCTGGAACGTGACACGCCTTGTTGTGTTGCCGCAGGTTCTGCGGATCGTAATCCCCCCGATGATCAACCAGTACGTCAATTTGATCAAGAACACCTCGATTGCCATCGCCGTCGGCTATTCCGACCTGATGTCCGTCAGCGGAACGATCATCAACCAGACCTTCCGGCCGCTGGAGATGATGCTCATCACCATGGGCCTCTATCTGGGACTGTGCTTGCTGGTTTCATCGCTGCTGAACCGGCTGAACGACCGGCTTCAATCCCAAGCAAAGCGAGCACAGCCATGATCCACGCTGCTCCGCCGCCATTGAAGCGCCAGACCCTGCTGCGCGACTGGGCGGGAACACCCCTTACGGCACTGGTCTCGGCTGCAAGTGCGGCACTTGCCTTGTGGGTCCTGTGGCGGCTGCTGGACTGGGCGGTGCTATCGGCTGTCTCCCCCATGAGTCCCATGGCGGACTGCACCGGCATCCAGGGCGCCTGCTGGCGCTTCTATGTCGAAAAGAGCCGGTTCATGCTTTTCGGCACCTACCCCTATGCGGAGCATTGGCGGCCCGCGCTTGTTTCCGTGCTGCTGCTGGTGCTCTCCGGGATTGTCGGGCTTCGCATCTGCGGACGAATGGCGCTCATTCCGGCCCGGGTGCTGACCGGCGCCTGGATCGTGGTGGTTCCATTGGCCTTTGCGCTGATGGGCGGCGGCTGGGCCGGGCTCAGCCCGGTCGACATGACGCGCTGGAATGGAATGCCCGTCCTGCTGATCCTGTCGGTCATCGCAATCGCCCTCGCCTTCCCCCTGGGTCTGTTGCTGGCCGTGCTGCGCTTCCAGGATCGCTCGCCGCTCCTTCGCAGGGCGGCGACCACCTATATCGAGGTCATTCGGGGCATCCCGATGGTCACGGTCCTGTTCGTCGGGGTCTTCGTCTTGCCGCTGACAATGCCGCCCGGAACCCGGATCAGCCCGATGATGGCGACCCTGGTCGCCCTGATCTTCTTTCACGCCTCCTATTTCGCCGAGGACATTCGCGGCGGGCTGCAGTCCGTGCCGGAAAGCCAGAACGAAGCAGCCCGCGCACTCGGCCTGTCAGGGAGCCAGATGCTGCGCCTCGTGCTTCTGCCACAGGCCCTGAGCCGGAGCCTCCCCGCGTTGGTGAACTCGGTCATCGGCGCCTACAAGGACACGTCGCTGGTGGTCGTGCTGGGCATTCATGACCTCACCTCAGCGGCGCGCATGGCCTTCAGCGAGCCGGGATGGGGCGCCTTTGCGCTCGAGGCCTATGCCTTTGTCGGTGTCTGGTTCCTGCTGTCCTGTGCCTTCCTGTCATGGGTCGGGCGGCAACTTCACCAGAAGGAAACTGCCCGGCGGCACTGACGCTGTTGCGGCTGTCACGAAACTGAAGCAGTATACCTGTATACATGTCTTGCATGCTCAGCCACCACGGGAGACCCCCATGCCGCAATTCAATCCTCTCGCCGTCCTTGCCGGCACCATTCTCGCCTTTGCCGCAACCCCGGTCGCCGCAGGACCCGTCCTCGACGACATCAAGGCAAAGGACAGCCTGATCTGCCTCGTCAGCCCGACAGCGCCGGGCTTCTCCGTTCCGGATAGCCAGGGCGTGTTCCAGGGCTTCAATGCCGATTTTTGCCGCATGGGCGCTGCCGCCATCCTCGGAGATGCATCGAAGGCCGACATTCGAGGTGTTGGTTTCTCGGACTCGATGAAGACGATCGTCGCCGGCGAAGCTCACATGGGTGCGCGCTCGATCACCCGCACAGGCACCCGCGATGCGGATGAAGGCATGGCCTTCGTCGTGACGAACTTCTTTGACGGACAGGGCTTCATGGTGTCCCGCGCCCTCGGGGTTGCCAGCGCAAAGGAACTCGATGGTGCCAGCATCTGCGCCGAGGACGGGTCAACCACCCTTCTCAACATTGCAGACTGGTTCAGTGCGCAGGGAATGAACTACCGCGTCGAGAACATTGCCGACAAGACGGCGCGCCTCGAAGCCTTCTTTTCGGGCAAATGCGATGTCTATGCATCGGACGTGACCGCGCTCTCCGCTGACCGCCAGCTGGCTCCGAACCCGGCAGACTTCGTCATCCTGCCGGACGTCATCTCGAATGAGCCGCTGACACTGGTGGCTCGCCCCGACCAGGCGCTCGAGGCAGCTCTCTTCTGGGGGTTCCAGGTCATGCTGAATGCCGACAGCAATGGCATCACGTCAGCCAACATCGATGCGATCCTTGCCGATCTCGACAAGCAGCCGCCGGCTGTCCAGCGGATGTTCGCCAGCAACTCAGCAACGACCGACATGGCCGAGAAACTCGGCCTGCCGCAGGACTGGGCCTATCGGATCATCAAGCAGGTCGGTTCCTACGGCGAGGTGTTTGACCGGCATCTGGGCGCTGACACCCCCTTCGGCTTAGACCGCAGCAAGACGCAGAACGCCCATGTGGCGGAGGGTGGCCTCATGTACCCCTACCCGATCCGCTGATACCGGCGTCGGTTCGGCTTTCGATCCTTGCGCGCCCCTCGTCCCAGAGGGGCGCGCAGCCATTCCAAGGACCTGACATTCATGACATTTGCAGAAGAGCGGGGGCTCAGCTCCGTTCGCGCGATCTGTTCCCGCCCGGGAGGCGGCCGGGTCATTACAATGGGGTTTCCTGGCCTCGACACAGATCCGCGCGGAAATGCCTGGCTGAACCCCGAAAGGCTGGATGCGACCCTCACGGAAGCCTTGGATCACGGACTGCAGCTGTTGATCATCCTCGCCCGCGCCGAGGAATTGCCGGCCGACGCTCATGATTGCCTTCGCCGGGCTGCATCGGCGCGAAACCTGCGCACCATAGCCCTTCCGATCGAGGATTACGGCGTGCCGGGTCGCCCGTTCCTGCGGGCCTGGCGCCGGTTGAGCCCTGCATTCCGGGCAAGCTTTGCAGCAGATCAGGCTATCGGCATGAGTTGCCACCATGGCGCGGGCCGAAGTGGCGTCGTGGCAGCCATGCACCTGATCGAGGCAGGCGCAACCGCAGCTGACGCAGTCGCGGCCCTGCGCGCGCAGTTCCCGGAAACCGTGGAGAACGATCTCCAGTATCAATGGCTTGAACACTTCGCGCGCTGACGGTTGAGGCCTTGCGGCAAGAAAGGCTTTCCCTGACAGCCTGCGCGTGGCAATGGCCGCGGACCCTGGCCAGTTCCTCTGCCAAGGCATGCGCTGCCGCAAGCCTCTGCCCTGGATCCCGCACCTGCTCCCTCAACTCCTGCATTTCCGCCTGCATCGGCTGATCAATATCGGTGGAGGATCGCGACAGCACGATAGATCGCGGCTTGAAGTTCGGATCACGGCCACAGGTGCGGCCATACCGGACGCCCAACGCGCGGACGACCTTCAGCGCCGCAATCTCCTTGACCCCGTCTTCGCCGAACTGCGGCTCTTGATCCGTAAGCTATTGGCATCATCGGCCCGACCGACGGGAACCGCCGCCTCTCCTCATGGTTCCGCCCAGGAACGCCTGACTGGCTTGACAAGCCCGAACACTAAATTTAAAACGTTTTAGAACCACGCTTGGCAAACTTGAAACGTTTGCATCTCGAAGAGAAGCTCATGAACGACAAGTCCACAGGCCTGGGGAGGACCGGACGTGCGTCGGCGCAGCACCTTGAAAGAGATCGCCTCTGCGCTGGACCTGTCGATTGCGACGGTGTCCCGGTCGCTGGCTGGCTATGAGGACATTGCCGAGAAGACCCGCGAGCGCGTGCAGCAGAAGGCCCGCGAGATGGGCTACGTTCCAAATGTCGCCGGTCGCATGCTTGTGTCGGGCCGAAGCGGCTTTGTCGGTCTTGTGCTGAAGGTGCGCGGCCCGGATTTCGTCGATGCTTATCTGGGTGCGACCGTGACAGGCCTCTCCGAGGCGCTTGTCGCCAAGGGCACGGACCTGATGATTGCGACAGCCCCCGAAGGCCAGGACGAGCTGGAAGTCCTGCAGCGGCTCGTTCAGTCCGGACGGGTCGATGGGATCATCCTCACCCGCATCGCCGAGGACGACGCCCGCATCCGCTTCCTGCAGGAGCGCAACCTGCCCTTCGTCGCGCTCGGCCGGACACTCGCCCCCTTGCAACCCCATGCCTGGATCGATGTGGCAGGTGAGGACGCGTTCGGCGAAGCCTTCCAGCTTCTCTACGGTCTCGGCCATCGCCACTTTGGCCTGGTCACCATCACCGACCAGATGACCTTCGCCCGCAACCGCGAGGCGGGCCTCGCCCGTGCAATGGCCGCAACCGGGGATCCATCCGTGCGCCTGACCAGCATCGCCGCGCCACGTTTCGATGCGGAGGGGCATCGGAGCGGCATTGCCGGGCTTCTGACGGGTCCAGACCGGCCAACGGCGGTGATCGGCCTGTTCGATGAACTGGCGCTGGCGGTGGTGCAGGCCGCTTCGCTACTCGGGCTGTCGATCCCGGACGACCTGTCAGTGATCGGTTTCGACAACGTACCGGCTGCCGCCTACGCCGTCCCGGGCCTGACCACCTTCGAACCGGGCAACCGGGACATCGGCCGCATCGCGGCCGCCACGCTTCTGGACCTCATCGAGGCCCGTCCCAAAACCCCGCCCACCTTGCTGCGCAATGCCAGCCTGGTGCTGCGAGGCAGTCACGGCCCTGCGCCGCAAAAATAAAAAACAGCATTGCGAATTCATGGAACCGGGAGGAACAACATGAGGACGTGGAAGACTTATCTCTTGCTGACGGCAGCGCTGACGCTGGCAACAGCCCCTGCAAAAGCCGATCTTCTGTTCTGGTCGACCCAGGCCAAGCCGGTCGAGGAAACCCAGAAGATGCGCGACAACGTGCTCGCCGGCTTCGGCGAGACGGTTGATTATCAGGCCAGCGACGGCGGGCCATGGCTGACCCGCATCCAGGCCGAAACCCAGGCCGGATCAGGCACCATTGCGGTTCTGGGCGGCCTGCACGGCGACTTCACCTCGATCAGCGCGAACCTTGCTGACCTTGCGGCCGTCGATCTGGGCGGAACGGCGGTCAACCCGAACTTCATGACGCTGGGCAAGCTCGGTTCAGGCGAACAGAAATACCTGCCGTGGATGCAGGCGACCTACATCATGGCCGCCAACAAGAAGGCTCTGCCCTATCTGCCAGAGGGGGCTGATCTGAATGCCCTGACCTACGATCAGCTGATTGCCTGGAGCAAGGCCGTCGCCGAGGCGACCGGAGGCCCGAAATTCGGCTTCCCCGCGGGACCGAAGGGCCTGAAGCACCGCTTTTTCCAGGGCTATCTCCTGCCCTCCTATGCCGATTCAACCGTGACCAAGTTCCGCTCGGCCGAAGCCGAACAGGCCTGGACCAAGTTCAAGGAACTTTGGAGCTACACCAATCCCGCTTCGACCGGCTACGGCTTCCTGCAGGAACAGCTCCTGACCGAGGAAGTCTGGATCGCCTTTGACCATACGGCCCGGCTCGCCGACGCCTTCAACCAGAAGCCGGATGACTTCGTCGCGTTCCCGGCGCCTGCCGGTCCCGCCGGTCGCGGCTTCATGCCTGTGGTTGCCGGCATCGCCATCCCCGCGACAGCGCCCGACATGGATAAGGCCAAGGCCCTCGTTGCCTATATGCTGAAGCCGGAAACGCAGATCGCAACGCTTAGGGCCACCAACTTCTTCCCGGTCGTTGACGTGACCCTGCCCGATGACATGCCGGCCTCGGTCAAGGCCTCCGGCGCCGCCATTGCGGCCATGACCGGTGCGGCGGACGCCAAACCGGCCCTGCTGCCGATGGGGCTCGGCGAATCCGGTGGCAAGTTCAACCAGGTCTATATCGACACATTCGAGCGGATTGTCCTCGCCAACCAGGATGTCCGGACCGTGCTCGACAGCCAGGCCGAGGCCCTGCGGACAATCATGCAGGAAACCGGGGCGCCCTGCTGGGCACCGGACAAGCCATCGGAAGGCGCCTGCCCGGTCGATTGAGACATCGACGACGTCGGTTGTTTGCTCCCTCTTCCATCCCCGCCTTCAGTCGGGCCGCAAACCATGCGGTCCGGCTGACCCTCCCCTTGCGGTGAAGGACCCTGACCATGGGCTCGACACGCCTGCCCTATCTCCTGTTGCTGCCCTCCGTCCTGTTCCTGGGGGTGTTCTTCCTCTATCCGTTCCTGCTGGTAGCCTGGGAGGCCTTCAACCGGGACGGCTCGCCGACGCTTGCCCATTTCCACACCATGGCCAGCCACTGGAAATTCGGCACGGCTCTGACCAATACTCTCCTGCTCGCCGCCGTAGTCGTGCCCATCCAGCTCGGACTGGCGCTGGCCATGGCCGTCCTTGTCACCCGCATGACTCGCGGCCGCGACATGGCGCTCTATGTCTTCACCATCCCGCTTGGCATTTCGGACCTTGCCGCCGGCATCATCTGGCTGGCGATCTTCGAACAGACCGGGTTCCTCAACTCGATGCTTCAGGCCGTCGGGGCTGTGGATGGACCGCGCATCTGGCTCGGCTACCAGGACAAGGCCACGATCTTCCTCGCCGTCGTCCTCGCCGAGGTCTGGCGCGCCACGGCGATCATGCTGGTGATCCTCGTCGCCGGAATGGGCCTCATCCCGAAGGAGTACAAGGAAGCAGCCGAAGTCTTTGGCGCCTCGCCGTGGCAGCGCTTTACCCGCGTCACCCTGCCTTTGCTGCGGCCCAGCCTGCAGACCGCGCTGATCCTGCGCACGATCCTCGCACTGGAAGTCTTTGCCGTGGTCTCGGCGCTCGGCGGCACCAACCTGCCGGTGCTGATGGGTGAGACCTATGTCTGGCAGTTTGATCTGCAGGACAGGCATGTGGCCGCAGCCTACGCCATGGTGATCCTCGGCATCTCGATTGCCTTCACGCTGATCATCCTGCGCGTCCTGCATGTCCCCAAGGAGGCCCGCACATGACACGCGAACCGGTCCATCGCCGCCGCGCCCGGCAACTGACCATGGCACTGGTGATCCTTCTGGGCGCCTGGGTTCTGGTGCCGATCTACCTGCTCGTGGTCAATTCGCTGTCCTCGCCCGCCGAGGTCAATGGGTTCCCCAAGAGCTTCGTCCCCTCCTTCGACACCGGCAGCCTCGGCTTCTTCCTGGGCTTCGCCGGCGTGACCCGGGCCCTGCTCAACTCGGTGCTGGTCGCTGCCCTCACCATGGTGCTGTCAATCGGCCTTGGCGCGCCGGCGGGCTATGCCCTGTCGCGTTTCGAGTTCCCGGGCAAGAGCTCCTATCGCCTCCTGGTGCTGATGACGCGCGCGTTCCCGCTGCCGCTGCTGGCGCTGCCGCTGGCGGTGCTGTTTATCCGCACCGGCCTCGATGACAGCATCCTCGGCCTCGCCCTCGTGCACACGTCGCTGGCACTCCCCTTCGCGATCCTGATCACCTATTCCCTGTTCTCCGGCATCCCGATCGAACTGGAAGAGGCGGCCTGGACGCTGGGCTGCACCCGGCTGCAGGCGTTTCGCAAGGTGATCCTGCCGCTTGTCCTGCCGGGGATCACGGCGTCTGCGATCTTCGCCTTCGTCATCTCCTGGAACGAGGTCTTTGCCGCGTCCGTGCTGACGATCCAGAACCGGACGTTGACCGCCTTCCTGCTGCAATCCCTCGACGTGTCGCCGATGCCCCTGAAATTCGCAGGCGGCTTCGTCCTGGTGCTGCCGGCGCTCATCTTCATCTTTGCCGTTCGCCGCTACCTCTTCGCCATGTGGGGGATCGCCAACCGCTGACCGAAGTCCAGCAAAAGCGCGACGCCGTTTGCGGCCCAAGTTGCGTGAAACCAATGAGTGCGATTCCGCCGGCGGAGAGGCCGGCTCCAGAAAAGGTAAACTCCGATGGCCGTCATCGAGATCAAATCCGTCGCCAAGTCCTTTGGCAGCTTCACCGCGCTGCACTCGGTCGATCTGGCCATTGCGGATCGCGAGTTCATGGTGCTGCTCGGCGCCTCGGGCTGTGGCAAGACCACCTTGCTGCGCATGATTGCCGGCCTCGAAACACCCAGCGAAGGCGAAATCTGGATCGGCGGCCGCCGCGTCGATCACCTGCCACCGCGCGAGCGCGGCATCGCCATGGTGTTCCAGAACTACGCCGTGTTCCCGCACCTGACCGTCTACGAGAACATTGCCTTCGGCCTGCGGATGAAGAAGCTGCCCCAGGCCGAGGTGGACCGCCGCGTCACCCGCACGGCCGAACTGATGCATATCGAGCAACTGCTGAAACGCTACTCAGGGCAACTGTCCGGCGGCCAGCGCCAGCGTGTTGCGGTGGCCCGGGCGCTGGCCATGGAACCGGACGTCATCCTGATGGACGAGCCCTTGTCCAACCTTGACGCCCTCTTGCGGCTGGAGATGCGTGCAGAGCTGAAGGGGGTTCTGGCCGCCTCCAAGACCACGACCATCTATGTCACCCATGACCAGGTCGAAGCTATGAGCCTCGCCGACCGCATTTCCGTCATGCACCAGGGCCGCATCATCCAGTCCGCATCCCCGATCGAGGTGTACCGTGACCCGGCCGCCCGCTTCGTCGGCTCGTTCATCGGCAACCCGCCGATGAATTTCCTGCCCGCCCGGCGGGTGGGACCGGGCGACTGGCAGGTCGCCGGACTGGCCCTGTCCGGGCCTTCCACCGACGCGGATGAGGCAGACTTCGCCATACGGCCGGAAGATCTGAGCCTGGCGGAGGCCGGGCTGCCCGCCGAGGTGCGCGTCGTCGAGCCGCTTGGTCCCCATGTCCTGGTCACCTGCGACGTGGCCGGCCACGCCTTCCGTGCCATCCTCGACAACGAGACCCGGGCGGCCCCCGGCGACCGTCTGTCGCTTGCCCCGCTCCCCGGTCGCGCCCGCTGGTTCGATCGCACCACCCAACGCGCCCTGTCCGCCTGAGGCTCCCATGACCCCGAATGACATCCGCTCCGCCGCTGCCGAAATCCTGCGCGAGAACGACCGCGGCGCCTACACGGTCCCGACGAAGGGGCTCTATCCGTTCCAGTGGAACTGGGACAGCTGCCTGACCGCCCTCGGGCTCGCCCAGCTTGACGAGAACCGGGCCTGGACCGAAATCGAGACGCTGTTTGCCCATCAGTGGCCGGACGGCATGGTGCCGCACATCATTTTCCATGTGTACGACGACGGCTATTTTCCCGGGCCCGATGTCTGGGCGACCGGTCGGCCAACCCCGACCTCCGGCATCACCCAGCCGCCCGTTGCCGGATTTGCCTTGCGCCGCCTGTTCGAGACCGCGACCGACGGTGAAATGGCCAAACGACGCGCGCGGGCGCTTCTCGGCGCCGTCGACCGTTGGCATGCCTGGTTCTACGCGATGCGCGATCCGGCTGGCGAAGGCCTGGTGGCGATCATCCACCCGTGGGAATCCGGTCGCGACAACTCGATTGACTGGGACGACGCCTTCGAACGGGTGCCCCGCGACGGCATCGCCCCCTACACCCGCCGCGATACCCAGCATGCGGACCCGGAACATCGCCCGACCAATGCGCAGTACGACCGATACCTCTGGCTGGTCGAGCGCTTCCGCTCGCTCGGCTGGGACAACACGAAGCTGCATGACGCCTCGCCCTTCCAGGTGGTCGACCCGGGCTTCAATGCGATCCTGATCCGCTCCTGCGCAGACCTTGCCTGGCTTGCCGACTGGCTCGACGAGCCGGAGATCGCCCGCTTGAACCGGGAGCGTGCGACCCGCGGGCTCGCTGCTCTCGAGACCCTTTGGAGCGCCGCGCATGGCCAGTACCTTTGCCGGGACCGCCGCACCGGGGCGCTGATCGACAGCCCGTCCGTCGGAGGACTGTTGCCGGCCTTTGCCCCGATATCACCGGCCCGGGCCCAGGCCATTGCCACTCGGATCCGCACGCTTGCTGCCAGTACGCGGTATCTGGTCCCCAGCCATGATCCGGCCGATCCCCGGTTTGCGGCCAAGCGCTACTGGCGCGGCCCGACCTGGCTGATCGTCAACTACATGATCGCCGATGGACTGACCCGCGCCGGCGAATGGGAGACCGCCAACGCAATCCGCAGCGCCTCCATCGACCTCATCACCACCGGCGGCTTTGCCGAATACTACGATCCCCACACCGGCGAACCCTGCGGCGGCGGCCGCTTCACCTGGACTGCCGCCATGGTCCTTGAATTCCTCAAGTCAGGCGAAACCCAGCCATGATGCCCGAGCCCGAAACCACCAGCGCGCTGTTCCATGTGGCCGTGGTCATGGCCCATCCCGATGACGCGGAGATCTATCTCGGAGGCACCATTCTCGCCTGGCAGCAGATGGGGGCCCGCGTGCATATCATCATCGCGACCGATGGCGCCAAGGGCGGACAACTGCCCCCGGCAGACCTGGCGCGCCGGCGGGCCGACGAGGCGCGTGCCGGTGCAGATATCCTTGGTGCGTCGCTGACCCTTGCCGGACATGGCGATGGCGGCCTGTCCAGCGACATGGACCTTGTGGCGCATCTGCGCTCGATCCTGATCGATCTTGCGCCAGACCTTGTGGTCACCCATGCGGAGAATGATTACCACGCTGATCACCGCGCGCTGGCGTCGGCGACCCGCGCGGCCGCAAGCTTTTCAATGCCTGTGGCCTTCTGCGATACCATGATGGGCACCGGATTCGTCCCGACGCACTATGTCGACACCTCACGCTTGGCTGATATCAAAAGCGCAGCGATCCTGTGCCATGTGTCTCAGGATCCGGAGCGGTTCGTCGCCTCGGCAACGCTTCTTTCCCGTTTCCGCTCGGCTCAATGCGGCCAGCCGGCTGGCCACGCCGAAGCCTTCCGCTTCGAACCCGCCTATCCCTTTGCCGACATCCGCAACCTGCTGCCACCTGCCCCCGGTCTCAAGCCTGTCCAGGCCCGCGGCCCGGTCTGACCGCGCCTAAGACGCGCTGCGCGCGGAACACCTCGTCTGCGGTTGCAGCGCGCCGAGATCGCATCTCAGGCGTCATCCAAAGTTCATATGAAGGTCAATTAGACTTCATATGAAAACTCTACACCGTCCAGATCGGTCCAGATCCTCCGATGCTCCAGCCCTTGCGTTCTGCGCCGGGCCTGTTGCGGCGAAGCGGTCGGACCAGCCAACAAGTGATGGCGGACGGATGTTTGGGCAACAACAGGTGACAAACCGGCAAGCGGAAATCGTCGACCTTGTCAGGGCGAACGGATTCGTGCCGGTCGAGCGTCTTGCGAGCCAGTTTGCGGTCACGGCCCAGACGGTTCGCCGCGATATCAATCATCTGTGCAAACTTGGACTGCTGCGCCGCACCCATGGCGGCGTCGAACAGCCGGTGGTGAATGGCAACGCTCACTACAGCGCCCGGCGCATTCTCAACCTGCCGGCCAAGCGCGCCATCGCCAACATCGTTGCAGGTCTTGTGCCGGATGGGGCTTCACTGGCGTTTTCAATCGGAACCACATCCGAAATCGTCATGCAGGCGTTGGGCGGACACGTCGGACTGCGCATCTTCACCAACAACCTCAACGTCGCCTATGCCGCAACCGACATGTCCGGCTGCGAAGTCTCGATCGCCGGCGGACGGCTGCGTCCGGGTGATCGCGACGTGCTCGGCCCGGCGGCGGAAGAATTCTTCGCCAGCTACAAGGTCGACTTCGGCATCCTCGGGGTCGCCGGCATCGAAGCAGATGGAACTGTCCTCGACTTCAGCGAAGACGAAGCCGGCGTCCGTCGGGCAATCATGGCCAACTGCCGGCATCCGATCCTGGTGCTGGATCACGGCAAGATCGGCCGCAGCGCCCATGTCAGGGGCGGCCACCTGCGGCAGGCTGAAACGATCGTCTCCGACAAGCCCCTTCCCGACACTCTTCAATCCCTGCTCGCCGGAAGCAGCACCGTAACGCTCAGCCCGACCTCGGAGGCACCATGCCCGCTGTGATGCCCCTTGCCGCTTCCGGGGCCAACCCCACTTCGCCCTCCCTCGCCGATGCGGCCAGCAGCGGCCAGTCGATCCGTCTTGCCGGCGTGACCAAGACATGGGGCAATACCCGGGCCGTCGACAGCATCGATCTCGAGGTTCCAGCCGGATCCTTCACCGTGCTGCTCGGCCCGTCCGGTTGCGGCAAGTCGACCACCTTGCGCATGATCGCAGGTCTGGAGCCGATTGAATCCGGACGTCTGCAATTCGGTGACAAGGACGTCACGCGTTTGCCGGCCGCGCAGCGCGACATCTCGATGGTGTTTCAGTCCTACGCCCTGTTTCCGCATCTGAGCGTGGCCGAGAACATCATTTTCGGACTGAAGGTGCGACGCGTTTCCCGCCCCGAGCGCGAGGCGCGGTTGAAGCGCGTGGCATCGCTCCTGGGCTTGTCCGGCCTCATTCACCGCAAGCCGTCGGAGCTTTCCGGTGGCCAGCAGCAGCGCGTGGCCCTGGGCCGCGCCATCATCGCCGAACGCCCGATCTGCCTGATGGACGAACCGCTGTCGAACCTGGACGCCAAGCTGCGGCACGAGATGCGCGTCGAGATCCGCGCGCTGCAGCAGCAGCTCGGCTTCACCATGGTCTATGTCACCCATGATCAGGTCGAAGCCATCACGATGGCTGACCAGGTCGTGCTCATGAACAGCGGCCGGATCGAGCAGGTTGCCAGCCCGCGCGAGATTTATGCCCGGCCGGCAAGCCCGTTTGCAGCCCGTTTCATCGGCACGCCGCCAATGAACATCCTCGACCTGGATGCCCTGACCGATGGCCAGTCAACAGGACTGCTCCTCGGCATCCGGCCGGAGGCGGTCGAACGCGCCGGCCCGGACAGGCCCGCGACCCTGCGCGGCATCGTTTCGGCCGTCGAGTTTCTTGGCGCAGACACACTGGTCGACTGCACGCTCGGGACACAGACCCTGCAGCTCCGGGTGGCCGGCGGCACAGATGTTGACCGGGGCGCTGGGCTTGACCTGCATCTGCCGCCGCAGGACCTGCATCTCTTCGATGCGGCGACCGGTGAGCGCCAGGACCACAGGCTTCACGAAATCGGGCCGCTTCTGCGGCTCTGACGCATGTCTCCGTACGGAGGCTTCCTGACCCGGAACCGACCGGGCAGGTTCAAACAAGGGAAGGCAGCCATGTTCAAGACTTCGCTTCTGAAAGCCGTCGCCGCTGCGGCACTTACGATGAGCACCTGGGCTTCGGCACAGGCCGTCGAACTGCAGTTCTACTTTCCTGTCGCCGTTGGTGGTGGCGCCGCCGAGGTGATCCAGGACCTCACCAATGAGTATGTCGCGGCCAACCCGGGCGTGAAGATCGACGCCGTCTATGCCGGCTCGTACCAGGACACCATCACCAAGGTGATCACCGCCTCGCGCGGCGGCAATGCCCCGCAGCTGTCGGTGGCCCTGTCCGCCGACATGTTCACCCTGATCGATGAGGAACTGATCGTTCCCTTCGACGATTACATCAAGACCGACGCCGACAAGGCCTGGCTGAACGGCTTCTATCCCGCCTTCATGGAAAACAGCCAGACCGGCGGCAAGACCTACGGCATTCCCTTCCAGCGCTCCACCCCGGTGATGTACTGGAACAAGGAAGCCTTCAAGGAAGCTGGCCTGGATCCGGAAGTTGCTCCGGCAACCTGGGAAGAACTGGTCTCCTTCGGCCAGAAGCTGACCAAGAAGGACGCCAATGGCAACGTCACCCAGTGGGGCGTGCGCATTCCGACCTCCGGCTTCCCCTACTGGCTGTTCCAGGGCCTTACCACCCAGAACGACGTGATCCTCGCCAACAGCGACGGCAACAAGACCAACTTTGATGATCCGAAGGTCATCGAAGCGGCGCAGTATCTCGTCGATCTGTCGACCAAGCACGGCGTGATGGAGCCGGGTATCGTTGAATGGGGCGCAACGCCGAAGGCCTTCTTCGAGCGCCAGGCTGCCATCATGTGGACCACCACCGGCAACCTGACCAACGTGCGCAAGAACGCCCCGTTCGAGTTCGGCGTCGCCATGCTCCCGGCCAACAAGCGTCGCGGCGCCCCGACCGGCGGCGGCAACTTCTACCTCTTCAAGGGCTCTTCCGACGAGCAGCTGGCTGCTGCGGTTGACTTCGTGAAGTGGATCTCGGCTCCCGAACAGGCTGCCAAGTGGACGATCGCCACCGGCTACGTCGCCCCGCGCGCCGACGCCTGGGAAACCGCTGCCATGCAGGCCTATGCTGCCGACTTCCCGGCCGTGACCGTTGCCCGTGACCAGCTGGACCATGCCGTTGCCGAACTGGCCACCTACCAGAACCAGCGCGTCACCGGCTTCCTGAACGATGCCCTGGCCGCTGCCATCACCGGCCAGAAGGATGTCGCGACCGCTCTGAAGGAAGCACAGGCCCAGGCCGACGCCGTGCTCGCAGACTACCGCTGATCACACAGGCGGGGGGGGGGGCGCCCCCCCCCCCCCCCCCCCCACCCCCC
>NZ_JBHYDX010000030.1:23831-57127 GCF_051860505.1 Pannonibacter sp.
CGGGCCGCGGCCTGGAGCCAATACTCCCGCTGAACACCCTGGGGGCGGGCCCCCCCCCCCCCCGCCACTCCACACAACACCAATCGCGATCGAGCGATCAGGACAGGATGACAGGGTGACAGCGCGCTTGCTCCAGACCCGCGAATGGATCCACGGCTGGCTGCTGGTGCTGCCGGCCCTGGTATTCCTGTTCGCCTTCACCCACATCCCGGCCATAGCCACGATCTGGCACAGCTTTTTCTCGACCCCGCGCGGCCGCCGCCCATCCCGTTTCATTGGCATTGAAAATTACGAGAAGATGCTCGCCGATCCGGTGTTCTGGCGGGTTATGGGCAACAACCTCTGGTTCGCCCTTGGGACTATTCCGACATCGGTCGCCATCGCCCTGGTGATGGCGCTCTGGGTCAACGACCGGCTCACAGGCCGCTCCCTCGTCCGCATGGCCTATTTCACCCCGACGGTTCTGCCCCTGATTGCCGTCGCCAACATCTGGCTGTTTTTCTACACGCCCGGCTTCGGCTTGTTCGACCAGATCACCGGTGCGCTGTTCGGCTGGCCGCAGAGCAACATGCTCGGCAGCCCGGCTTCGGCGCTGAATGCGGTCATCGTCGTCACGATCTGGAAGGAAGCAGGCTTCTTCATGATCTTCTATCTGGCCGCGCTGCAGTCGATCCCTGTGTCGCTGCGCGAGGCGGCGCTGATCGAAGGGGCCTCACGCTGGACGATCTTCTGGCGCATCACCTTTCCGCTGCTGATGCCGACGACCCTGTTCGTCTCGATTAATGCGGTGATCAATTCCTTCCGCCTGATTGATCACATCTTCATCCTCACCGATGGCGGACCGGATTATGCCTCCACCGTGCTGCTGTTCTACATCTACGAGACCGCCTTCAAGTACTGGGAAACCGGGTACGGGGCGACGCTGACGGTGGCGCTTCTCTTCATGATGGCACTCCTTGCCATCGGACAGTTCTTCTTCCTTGACCGCCGGATCCATTACAAATGACAAGAGCGGGCTTTGATCTGGACAGGATCCTGAACACGCTGGGCGCCTGGACGCTGGCCGTGATGTGGGCACTGCCACTCCTCTATGCCATCTGGACGGCGTTCCACCCCTCGGCCTACGAGGCCCGGTTCGACCTGTTTGCGCCCCTGACCCTCGAGAACTTCGCCAAGGCCTGGAGTGCAGCCCCGTTTGCCCGGTATTTCGTCAACACATTCGTGCTTGTCACCCTTATCCTGACCGGCCAGTTGATCCTGTGCACGCTCGCCGCCTTTGCCTTCGCCCGGTTCGCCTTTCCCGGGCGCTCGATCCTGTTCAGCCTTGTATTGTTGCAGCTTCTGGTGATGCCCGACATCCTCATCGTCGAGAACTACAAGACGATGGGGCAACTGGGCCTTGTCGACACGATCACCGCCATCGCCCTGCCCTATCTCGCATCGGGCTTCGGGATCTTCCTGTTGCGCCAGACTTTCATGACCATTCCGCGCGAACTGGATGACGCGGCCCGGATCGAGGGCGTCGGCGTGCTCGGCCTCTTGTGGCGGGTCTATGTCCCGCTCGCCAAGCCGACCTACCTCGCCTTCGGCCTCGTCTCCGTGTCGCACCACTGGAACAACTTTCTCTGGCCGCTGATCATCACCAATTCCGTCGAGACCCGCCCGGTAACCGTCGGCCTCAGCGTCTTTTCCGCCATCGACTCCGGCGTGGAATGGGCAACGATCAATGCCGCGACCCTGATGACCTCGGGTCCGCTGCTGATCGCTTTCCTCCTGTTCCAGCGCCAGTTCGTCCAGAGCTTCATGCGCGCCGGCATCAAATAGTCCGCCGCCGCACCGGCCACCGATGTCGGGAAGATTTAAGCATTTCTAGTTAGGCTCTCTCCTGACAGGCAGCAGTCGGTATCCGGCCGCTGCGCAAACCAGGATCAGGCCGGCAGAGGCTGCAAGCGCGTGTCATCTCCCCTCAACAGCCGCAGCCTCAGGCTTCTGCTCGGCAAGCTGGCACCGTTCCTGAAGCTCGGCGCGGCCTCAGGCGGGGCGGCCTTGCTTGCTTTCCTCACCCAGACCCTGTTGGCGCGCCAGCTCGGACCGGATGACTACGGCCGCTTTTCTGCCGCCCTGAGCCTCGTCACGATCATGGCGCCGCTGGCCTGTTTCGGCATCGGCAGTTTCTGGCTGTCAGTCTTCGGCAAGGAAGGTTGGGCGGCCGAACGCTGGCTCGGCAGGTCACTGGCCTATGTCCAGCTGTCCGGTCTCCTCGTCCTGGCCTTGGTCACGCTCTGGGCTTTCGCCGGCCCACATGACAGCCGCACCACGCTCGTCATTCTCGCCCTGATGATCTTCATCCTCAGCCAGATCGCCATGGAACTGGTCGGCGTCCTCTATCAGCTGGAAGAGAAATACACCTCTTTCGCGCTCTGGCAGGTGCTGCCGCATGTGGCGCGCATCGCGCTGCTGGGGCTGTTCCTGGTCGCACCGCTGTCGCCGGACTTCCTGCATTCGGCGCTGACCGCATTTTTCACGGCCTCCGCCGGCATTATCGGGCTAGGCATCTTCATGCTGCGCCGCCGGCTCGGCGGCGGGCTGGCGCTGCAGGGGCATGGCAACCGGCCAGCCGGCCTGGCGACATCCCCCGTGACCCTGGCGCAGGTGATCCGCCTGTCCCTGCCCTTCGGCCTCGTCGGCTTTACCTATCTCGTCTACACCCAGGTCAATGTCGTCCTGGTCAAGTATCTCGGCTCAGATGCGGAGGCGGCCTTCTACACCATCGCCTTCATGGTGATGAACGCCTTCCTGCTGCTGCCCAACATGGCCTTCGAGAAGATCCTCGTGCCGCGTATCCACCGCTGGTACCACCAGGACCTGCCGCAACTGAAATCGGTG
Source organism: Pannonibacter sp. (assembly GCF_051860505.1). Classification (NCBI taxonomy): domain Bacteria; kingdom Pseudomonadati; phylum Pseudomonadota; class Alphaproteobacteria; order Hyphomicrobiales; family Stappiaceae; genus Pannonibacter; species Pannonibacter sp. The sequence continues at coordinate 26,718 of NZ_JBHYDX010000030.1, forward strand.
CTGCGCCTCAGTGTCCTGATCGTCCTTCTGTCCTCCGCCATTGGTATGGCAGTCGTCTGGCTGGCAGCTGACTACATCGCAGCGTTCTTCTTTGGGACCGACGCAGCCCCCTTGGCAACAGCGCTCTTGATCCTGATGTGGTCGATCCCGCTGCGCTCGCTCAGCCTGTGTTTCGGCTCGGTGCTGTTCATCGGGTCCTTCATCCGGCTTCGGCTCTGGATTGTCCTGGCGACCCTGTTTGTCGATGTTGCGCTGTGTGTGCTATTCATCCCGGCCCGGGGGGCGAGCGGAGCGGCAACGGCCATGGTGGTTGCGGAAGCGGTCATGTGCATCCTGTTCTTCCTCGGGATGCGGCGCGCGATCAGACATGGGGAACGGGCGGTTTGAGCACCAACGGGCACAGCAAGGTCAGCGTCATCATCCCTTGCTACAATTCCGCTGCCACGATCGTGACAGCGCTGCAGTCCATCGTCGACCAGACACTTCCAGCCCATGAAGTCCTGTGTGTCGACGACTGCAGCAAGGACGACACCATCCGTGTCATCGAGGCCTTTGCGGCACAGCTGGCAGAGCAAGGCGTCACCGCACCGACAATCCGCGTTCACCGGATGCCGAAAAACGGCGGTCCCAGCCTTGCCCGCAACACCGGCTGGTCCCTGGCGGAGGGCACCCACGTCGCTTTCCTTGATTCAGACGACATCTGGCATCCGCGCAAGCTCGAGGCACAGATGCAGGCAATGGCAGAGACACAGAGCTTTGGCGCGTCGCACGCCCGCCAGGTGGACCTCGGCAACACCCCCGATGCTGCAATTGCCGCCGCACGGCCCGTTCAGCTCAGCCTCAACGGTCTCCTCTACCGCAGCCGGATCATCACCTCCTCGGTGATCCTGCAAAACGTACCGAACTATCGCTTCCCCGAGGACATGCGCTACTGCGAGGACTTCAAGCTCTGGTGCCAGATCCTCGCCGACCAGCGAAAGTTCGTCCTGCTCGACGTGCCGCTCTCCGGCATCGTCGGCGGCCATGACGCCGCCCCCGGCCTCAGCGCTGCCGTGCTGAAGATGGAAAAGGGTAAGCTCTCGGTCTTTCGCGGGCTCTACCGGGACGGCCGGATCAGCTGGCTCCAGTTCGTCACCGCCATCGCCTTCTCGAACCTGAAATTCGTGATCCGGCGCCTCCAGAGCCTATTCTGATCTACGCCTTGCCCTTGTGTTCCGGTTTCAGGCCGTCGGCTCGAACAACTCGGTCAGTTCGAAGCGGGTCACATCGACCAGGCCCAGATCGGAAATGCGCAGCTCTGGGATCACCACCAGCGCCAGCAGCGAATGCTGCATATAGGCGTTGTTGAGCGTGCAGCCACAGGCAGCCATCGCCTCCACCATTGCCGCCGCCTTTGCCGCCACCTCCATGGCAGGCCGGTCCGACATCAGGCCGGCAATCGGCAGTTCCACCAGCGCCAGTTCCTTGCCGTCCTTCCAGACCGTGATTCCGCCGCCGACCTCGCCAAGGCGATTGGCCGCCTTGGCCATCATTTCGCGGCTGGTGCCGACGACGATCATGTGGTGGCTGTCATGGGCAACGGTCGAGGCAATGGCCATCTCGCCCTGGTAGCCGAAACCGGAGACGAAGCCGTTCACCACCTTGCCGGTCGCCTGATGCCGCTCGACCAGCGCAATCTGGCAGACGCCGTTCTCAGCTTCCACCAGCCCGCCGATGACCGGCAGCTCCGCTGTCAGCGCCTTGGTCGGCGCCTGGTTCTCGACCACGCCGATCACCTTGGCCTTCACCGCATTGGCGCCCTTGGGCGCGGCTATGGCAAAGTCGGACGCGGCCAGCACCTTGCCAAGGCGCACCGTCTCGCGTGCGGACTGCGGCCAGTCGTAATGCGGGCAGGCGACGAGCATTTCGCCATGTTCGGCCACCAGTTGCCCGCGCGCGTAGACCGCCTCGATCGGCAGCTCGGTCAGGCTCGAGGTCAGGATCACGTCGGCGCGGCGGCCCGGCGCGATGGAGCCCAGCTCCCGCTCCAGCCCGAAATGCGTCGCCGTGTTGATCGTCGCCATCTGCAGCGCGATCACCGGATCGCAGCCACAGACAATCGCGTGGCGCACCACCCGGTTCATGTGGCCTTCGTTCACCAGTGTGCCGGAATGGCAATCGTCGGTGCACAGGATGAAATTGCGCGGGTCGAGACCCTTCTGCGTCACAGCCGTGATCTGGCTCTCAACGTCATACCACGCGGAGCCGAGCCGCATCATCGAGCGCATGCCCTGGCGCACGCGGGCCACCGCATCGCTCTCGGCCGTGCCCTCATGGTCATCGGCCGGACCGCCAGCGACATAGGCATGGAACGGGATACCCCGGTCAGGGCTGGCGTAGTGGCCGCCGACGGTCTTGCCCGCCGCCATGGTCGCGGCCATCTCGGCCAGCATCTGGGGATCGCCGTGGATCACACCCGGATAGTTCATCATCTCGCCGAGGCCGATGATGCCAGGCCAGGACATCGCCTCGGCAACGTCCTCGGCCGACACGGCAAAACCAGTCGTCTCCAGTCCCGGCGCCGAAGGCGCGCAGGAGGGCATCTGGGTGTAGATGTTGATCGGTTGCAGCAGGGCCTCGTCATGCATCATGCGCACGCCGGCCAGCCCCAGCACGTTGGCGATCTCGTGCGGATCATGGAAGATCGTCGTCGTCCCATGTGGCGTGACCGCCGCCGCAAATTCCGCAGGCGTCAGCATGCCGCTCTCGATGTGCATGTGGCCGTCACATAGGCCAGGGATCATGTAGCGCCCCTCGGCCTCGACGATTTCGGTTCCCTCGCCGATGCAATGCGAGGCGTCCGGTCCGACATAGGCAAAACGCCCTTCGGCAATCGCCACCTGCCAGCCGTCAAGGATCTCGCGGCTCTGCACATTGACGAGCCTTCCCCCCCGGATGACCAAATCGGCAGGCGCCCGCCCGGCGGCAACCGCCACAAGACGCGGCGCAACTTCGGCCCAGGATTTCGTCCGGTTCTCGGCGGCGGCATGGGTCACGGCAACAGGCTCCAGTCTCGGGCACGAAGGGCAAAAATGATCGGGTAAAGTTTCCGACCAGTCCCGGACTGTCAAGCTCTTAACCTGCCTGAGCCTCGGAGGCTCCGGGGTGAGCCCGTCGGGTGAGATGACCATAGAAGGCCAGCCCGACAAGACTTGCCGCCCCGCATCCAGCACCAAGCAGCAGCCATCCCATACCGGAACTGGCTCCAGTGGCAACGAGCGGCCCCATCGCGCCTCCCAATGCGCCGCCGAAGCCCCAGGACATGTTAAACAGCGCGAAATAGGTTGCCACCGCCCGCCCGTCTGCATGACGGCCGACCAGGATTTCCGACCCGGCCAGAACGGCAATTTCTGCGCAGGTGAACAGGCCGACAAGTACCAGCAACGCAATCAGACCCGGGATCACCCCCACCAGCGCCATGGCAGCCCCGCCAACGGCCAGCGACAACACCAACAGTCCAAGCACCCCCGTTACGCGCATCAGAGGCGGGACTGCGAACAGGATCAGAAACCCAAGCGCGCCATTGACCACCAGCACGGACCCGGCCCAGCCCGCAGAACCGCCGCGCACGGTCGCCTCAAGGGGAAAGGCTGCGAACAGCTGCGCGAACAGTGCCCACCAGGGCATAAGCGCCAGGCACAGGACGAGGAAGGCGCGATCACCAAAGACCGCCCGGTAGCTCCCGGCCACATCCTGCCGCGCATGATTGCGCAGCTCCTCGGCCCGCTCCAGCGCTGCCGCGCCGGCAAGCGCGACGAACAGCAGACCACTCAGGACCAGCGGCAGCGACAGATCAAGCACCGCAAGCCCGGCGCCTGCAAGCGGACCGGCGACACACCCCAGGTTAAGCGCCTGTGCATTCACGACAATCAGCCGGTCGCGCCGCGCTTCCGGCTGCGCGCCGATGATGCCATAGGCGCCGGCCTCGTAGACTGAGGTCCCAAGCCCGAGTGCAGCCGAGAAAACCATTGCCCCGGTTGCGCTTGGCGCAAAGGCAAGGCCGAGAAACCCAAGTCCGCGAAGCAGCAGCCCGCCAATGACAGCCGGCCACAGGCCGAACCGGTCCGCCATTGGCGCGACCACCACCGGCGTGGCGCGTGCTGCAAGGAAGTACAGCGCGAGCACCGCACCGACATCCGTCGGTGACATGCCAAGTGTCGTCGCGCAATGCAGGGCAAGCAGCGGCATGGCCATGAAATGCGAGGCGTTCATGAAACCCTGCAGTCCGATCAGCCGCCAGAGCGCTGGCGTCAGGGCTGACAGATCAGATGGTAGTTTTCCCACTTTGCTGTGCCTCCACTTGTGCTTCAGGCGGGCGCAAACGGTCCCCTCAAGCGGCAAGCCTCCTGGGTGTGGTCAGGGACAGGACGGCATCGCTGATACGCCGTGCCTCATCCAGACTGTCGGCAATCACCATGTACTCGAATGCCTGATCCAGTGCCGGCTCGATGGTCAGCGGGATCGCGCCAGTTGCCATCCCCGGCCGAAGCAGAAGTCCTGCGTCCGACAAGACCGCGAACAGATCACAGCCCTCGTCGAGCTTGCCCCGATTGTAGGTCTTGATGTGCTTCGAATGCAAAACCTGCGTCCCGAACAGTCGCTTGGCGATCTCGAAGACATGACTGCATCCCCCGCAGCGACCGTTGAATTCATTGACGAATATTTGCCCCTCTGCGACTAGGCCATCGACATTCATCCGCCCGCGATGACCCATCTGGGCGGCGAGCCGCACAAGGCGGGCACTTTCGTCAAGAAACCTGACCCGGTGATGGTTCGAATAGTCTCCAGGGATCTCAAATCCAACCCAGAGCGGCTCCATGTTCATGGTGCCATCATTGAGCAGAAAACACCGCCCTTGTGGGTCGATGAGATACTCGCTGTAGAGCACATGGTCTGTGTCGACATATCGTTCGACAACAGCGGGCTCATGGATGCGGCTTGCAACAGTCTCAAGGATCGCCTCTGCATCCTGTGCATTGGCGTAGCGCAGCACTGTCGATGAGCCCAGCGCCTTTCCACCGCTGCGAGGTCCGTGAACGATCAGGTTTCCAAAACCTCCGGAGTGCCGGTTGAGCTTGACGATGAAGTCGGCCCCCTGGGACACAAAGTGACGCATTGCCCGCTTGAGATCGGTCTCGTTCTCGCAAACCCATCCCTCCGGCAGCGACACACCAAGCCCGGCCGCGAGCTTCCGGAAGGTCGTTTTCTCGTTCAGCAAGGTCGCGCCACCCTCCCGGAAGAAGGCATCCTCAACCTCGACTCCGATGGCCTGAGCGAACTCGGCGACATAATTGTCGGGAAAATAGGCCAGGACACTGTTTGGCTTCCGGCCTGCTGGCAATCCTGCAACCACGCTGCGGCAAGCGGCGATGAAGTCCGGCGCGAACAGGATATCCTGCCGCAGGAAAGCAAGGGGAGCGCCCGTTTTCGACGTCAGCACCGTGAGATCCTCCGCACGGCAGCCATTCAGTTCAGCCCAGTAGGCCTTGTGCTGAGCCGTCGGCGCAGATGGCAGAACCAGCACGTCGCCAGGATCTGCCAACCACATCATCCGCTGATTGCATAGAATGATCTCTGATTGCTCGTGCCGGGAGTACCCGGACACGTCAGCGACCTGATGCTCGCTGTCAACATTGGCAATAATCAGCTTCGGCATGGGAAAGCTCCTTCGGTGCAGGATGAATAGGACATGCGGTCACGGGCTGCCCTCGCTCAGACGCTCCGGCGGGGCGGGCGCGTGGCAATCCAGATGGACGCCAGGACGAGGGCGATGCCGAGGATCTGCGCCGGCGAGAGCGTTTCCCCGAGCAACAGATAGGCAAGCGGCGCGGCAACAATCGGCTGGATGAGAAGGACAATCGAGCTTGAGGTCACAGGCAGCGTCTTCAACGCAACCGTCACCAGCCCCTGCCCCAGCACTTGCCCGACCAGCACCAGCACCACAAGCAAGCCGATGCTGCGGGCATCGGGTGGGACAATCTGCTCCTGCCACAGCAGTGTCGGCGCGAGGCAGACCGTGCTTCCGGCCGTGACGGCCACCATGATCTGCAAGGTCGATGCGCCCGCCTGCTTAAGGCGGCGGACTGTGACCAGATACGCGCCGTAGAGAAGGCCTGCGAGCAAGGCGATCGCATCACCGGCAACGCTGCCCCCTTCCGAGACCACCGATAGCCCGACCAGAAGCACAGTTCCCGACAGGGCGACCGGCAACGACCACCAGAAATTGGCTCCTGGGCGGTCAGACAGTCCAAGCAATCCGAACACACCGATGAAGAACGGCGCGCAGTTCGTGAAAAGGGTCGCAACGGACGCGTTGGTCAGACGGATTGCGGCATGCATCGCCAACAGATCCGCCGCAAAAAAGCCTGCCGCCAGTGCGTAAAGCCAGAGCGCCGGCCGGCCGGCCGCTTGCCGTAGCTGGCAAGGCACCTGAGGGGCAGCAGCCCTACCCGCGTCCGTCACTAGCATCAGGGCAGTGAAGATCGGGGCAGCCATTGCCACCCGATAGAACGCCGAGACATCGGCCGGAAGCGGCAGGGCTTTGACCACCACTGGCGCCAAACCCAGGCAGATCCCGCCTGCGGCAAGTACGCCATAGGCTTGCGGCACGCTCAGGGCGGAGCCACCGGACAAGGCAGCAGTCACGGTCCAGGGTCTAGGCGAAGGGGTCATGGCGGTCTCGCTTGGCTTCGAAGCGGGCCAGAAAACGCCCCTTGTCAACGATGGCCCGGGTGTGTGTTCCCGACGCGATGATCCCCTCGCCGTCCCGTGCCTCGATTGTGAACGTGAGGATCTTGTCCTCGATGCGGATCAGTTCCGCTTCGAGCGTCACGTTCCAGCCCTTTGGCGTCGGGGCCAGATGACGCATGTCATGGCCATAGCCCAGCGTCATCTGGCCGGCCTGCAACGTTCCCTCGATCGCACGCATCGCGGCCAGTTCCCCAAGCCACAACAGCACGGGGGTTGCCAGGACAGGGACATCGTTGCGCCAGTTTGTTGCCAGATCGCTGTCTTGCACCTGATGGACGAGAACGCCTTTGTTGCGCGACTTAAGCGGCACGAACGACATGGTAAACCTCCTCTGCGGAATGGGTCTGCTGCAGGCCGGACAACGCGTTCGCAAGTGCGCGCACAAGCCGGTCGACCAGCGTGTCGAGAACATCCTTCGGGGTGTTGAATGGGGGAGCAACGAGGATGGCATCCCCCCGCCATCCCGCTATGAAGCCGGACACCGGATAGACGATGAGATCCTCAGCGAAGGCACTGCGCACGACAGCATCCGCCAGCCGGGTCTCGGCCGGCCAGGGATCAAAACTGATGTCATCACGCACCAGTTCCAGCCCCCACAGCATGCCGTGGCCACGCACCTCTGCGACGTAGGGCAAGTCCTCGGCCATGTCGCGCAACCGCTCGCCGAGATAGGCCCCCATCGTTGCCGCCCTCGGCACCAGCCCCTCCTCCTCCAGCACGTCGAGGACGGCATTGGCTGCGGCCGCGGCGACAGGATGGTTCGAGTGTGTCTGCCCCAGGGCGAAACTTGCCCGTCTGGCGGTCAACGCACCGGCAATCCGCGCGTTGGCAAGAACGCCTGAAATGGGCAGGTACCCGGCATTGAGGCCCTTTCCCAGGCACACGATGTCCGCTTTCACGCTGCCATGGTCCATGCCAAGCCAGCGCCCTGTCCGTCCGAGGCCGGTCAGGACCTCATCTCCAATCAGAAGGACATCGTGCCGGTCACAGATGGTACGCATGGCCGGCAGATACCCGGCCGGGGGAACGATTGCGCCGCCCGATGCACCCACGATGGGTTCGAGGATGACAGCTGCGACATTGCTTGCCCCAAGACGGAGAATCTCGTCCTCGACAGCCTGCGCGCAGGCAAGACCATGCCCTTCGGCGTCCTGACCGGGACCGGCCCGCAGCGGATACGGCGTTGGCAGGGTCGGCTCTCCAGGCAAGACGCCCCCCGCACGACGGCGCGGCCAATGGCCGGACAGCGCCAGTGCGCCCGTCGTGGAGCCGTGGTAGGAGATCTTGCGGCTGAGAATGCGCGTCTTGGACGGCTGGCCGGTCTCCCGCCAGAATTGCTGTGCAAGTCGAATGGCCGTCTCGACAGCTTCCGAACCGCTGTTGACGAAGAACGCCGCCGCATAGCCAAGCTTTGCGCAAAGCCGGTCCGCCAGCTGCAGGGCGGGCGCATTGGCAAACTGTGTGCGGTACAGGAAGCTCGCCGTTTCCATTTGCCGCCGGACCGCATCGATGACATGCGGATGCCCGTGTCCGATCGAACAGGCAATTGCACCGGACGATCCGTCAATCCATTCACGGCCATGCGCATCCCGGATGAAGGGACCGCTGGCAGTCTCGGCAACCGGATAGGTTGCTCCGACAATGGGCATCAATAGCGTCATGACTTCCTCCCTCAATTCCAATGGTGGATGGCAGCACCGGCGGGAAAGCCGGCCCCTGCAGCGGCAAAAAGCACCCTGTCCCCGCGTGACAGCCGTTTCTGAAGGATGGCCTCGTGCAGGGCGATCGGAATGGTCGCGCCAACGGTGTTGGCATAGCGGTCCATGGTCAGTTGGAAGCGGTCGAACGGGATCCCGGACCGTTTCGCGATGTCCGCCAGCAAGCTGCGCGAGGGCTGGTGCGGAACGACAATGTCGACATCGGTCGGCTCAAGACCGTTCCGGCTGAGCACACGCCCGATACAGGCCGGCACCGCTTCGGAAGCGGCCCTGTAGACGCCGGGGCCGTCCATCTCGAACCGGTCGGTCTGGCATTTAATCGTGAATGCCTCCCGATCCCGGCCATCCGTAAACAGCTCGGCATCGAACCCAGCATTCCGCCCGCCCGGTGCCGCCTCGATCAGCACGGCTCCCGCGCCATCTCCGAAAAACACGCAGTCCCTGCGCTGCCAGTCGGTGGCGCGCGAAAACACGTCGGCACCAACCACCATCGCCCGCTTGAAAGGCCCTGCTGCCAGCATTGCGGCCGCAGCCGTCAACCCGAACAGGAACCCGGAACAGACAGCGGACACGTCAAACGCCACGGCATTGGCCAGACCCGACTTCTGCTGGGCAAAACAGGCGGTTGCCGGTGCTCGGCGATCCGGACTTGCCGTTGCAAGAATGAGAAGATCGACACTTCCCGCATCGACACCCGCCGCATCAAGCGAAGACGCAACAGCTGCTGCGGCCAGGTCGGATGTCTGGATCCCATCGCGGGCGATATGGCGGTGGCGAATCCCAAGGGTGTCCGCCACCCAGTCCGGATCAATGGCCGGATTGTACCTTTGCTGGATATCTTCGTTAGAAACGATCAGATCGGGAAGGCAGATCCCGGTCGACAACACTCGAAAGCTCGGTTTCATCTTGCATCTCCCTGCAACGCTGTTCCGTAGCGGCAACGGCTTGCATCAAGCCATCCTGAATTGTACCATTTGATCAATTACCCTCTTGAGGTTGCATCATTGTTGCGCCGCTGCTCGGGGGAACGGAAATGAGTTCGATTCATCGCTGCGATGAGCGGCCGTCATCGGGGATCGAAAATGGGCTTGGTAAATGTCGACGTAGACCTGCTGCGCACGCTCCTCGTCGTTGCGGACCTGAGAAACTTCACGTCAGCCGGAGAGAAACTGCACCGGACACAATCCGCGATCAGCCTTCAGATCAAACGCCTCGAGCAGATCGTCGGGGAGCGGATATTTGACCGGGGCAGTGGCAAGGACATCCGGCTCACCAAGACCGGCGAGTTGGTCCGGTCATACGCTGCCGAAATCCTCAGGCTGAACGACGCCCTGGTCCAGGAGATCCAGTCAGGTTCCCAGCCAACGGTCATGCGGATCGGCATGCCGGATGATTACGCGGATGTCCTTCTGCCGAAGGTGATCGCCGAACTGGCCCGGCGAAACGAAAAGATCGAGATGCAGATCATCACCGACCTCTCCACAAAGCTCGGGTCGCTTGTTGACACCGGTCACCTCGATCTTGCCTTCATGACCCGGGACGCCGGCATTGTCGGGCTCAGCCTGCTTGAGGAGCGGCTCAGTTGGGTCTGCGCACAGCAGGCACGGCTGGCTGCCGACAATCCGCTTCCCTTGGCCCTGTTTCCCGAAGGATGTGGCGTGCGGCGCAATGCGCTTGATGCGCTCGACGCCGTCGGCAAGCGATGGCATATCGCCTATTGTTCCGCAAATTTCTCGACGCTGAAAACTGCAATCCTCGCCGAGCAGGCCATTGGCGTCCTGCCAACCCGCGCGATCCCGGACACGATGATCCCCCTGGGGCCCGACGACGGATTGCCAGAGCTGAGGAATTCCGAACTGCTTGTTCAGGTCAGCTCACAGGCGACACCAACAGTGCTGCGGCTGTCGTCGCATCTGTTGCGCGCGTTCGAGGTCGAACTGACCACGGGCGAGATCGCCCATGTGCCGATGCCCCGGCCGGAACAAGCTGCGCCCAACCGGCATTGACGAGGCTTATGCAGAGGCGAAGGAGAACTCATTTCTATCTCTGATGAGATTGGGACACCGTCATGGCCATCGGATCGGGAGCCCTCAAGCCGGCCCCCGCCGCAACTCCGCAAACGAAGGGACAGGCCATGCAGTTCGAGTTCAGCACGCAGCAGCAGATGATGTTCGACCGGTTCGCGGAACTTGGTCGCCATGCAGCAGCCAGCGCCAGTCAGCACGACGCCGCCGGCAGTTTTGACCGTGCCACCTGGCAGCGTCTCGCCGACGCCGGGCTCTGGCGCATCCCCGTTCCCGTGGCACTTGGCGGACTGGGTGGAACCTGGACCGACTGTGCCGCTGCCATGGAAGGCGTTGCCACCACGGCCGAAGACCTCGGGTTTCTTGTCACGATGCTTGGGCACATCGGCTCTTTGCGCATCATCCTTGAGGACGGCACCCCAGCCCAGCAGGCCCGCTGGCTCGAACCGATCATGCGCGGCGATGTCGGGGTCACCGCCATGACGGAGGCGACCGGCGGCTCGGACCTCGCCCGCATGCGGGTCACTGCGACGCCGGATGGATCCGGCTGGCGGCTTGATGGCGAAAAAGTTCATATCACCAACGCACCGATTGCCGCCCTCGGCATGATTGCCGGCCGCATCCCTTCCCTCGGCGCCAAGCGGGATATCACACTGTTCTTCGTCGATCTGGACCAGCAGGGCATCACGCTCGGCGAAACTGAGGACAATCTCGGGATCAGGACCAGCCCCACCGCCAATATACGCTTTGACGGCGCAAAACTTGATCCGATCAACATTGTCGGCAAGCCCGGCGACGGCCTGAGTGCCCTCTATCGCATCATCGCCTTCGAACGAGCGCTCTATGGCATCATGGCTGCAGGCCTGATCGAGAACATGATTGCCAAGGCCATGGCGCGCGTTGAAGCACGCATGGCCTTCAACCGGCCACTGGCAGACTACCAGTATGTGCAAGGGCGGATTTCCGACATGAAGATTGCCTCGGTTGTCTGCCGCCTGCTGACCTATGCCGGCCTCGAAAAGCTGACAGCCGGTAGCGAGGATGCCTCCATCGTCTGTTCGGTCGGCAAGTTTCTCGCAGGCGAGAAACTGCTTGAAGCAGCCGAGCACCTTGTGCAACTGCATGGCCATCTCGGCTACATGAACAATGACCTGAGCCGTCACCTGCGCGATGCTGTCGGCATGCGCATTGCCGGGGGCACCAGCGACATTCAGCGGATCAACATCTTCAACCAGATGCGTCAGCAACATGCCCGTCGGTGGATCGGCGATACCCCCCAGACTGTTGCGGCAGAATGAGCGGCCGCGATGGGCTGGTCATTCAGCTCGTCGCCAGCGCCGCAAAGCCTGATGGGCATTGCCATGGCATGAAGATCGGCCAAGGACTTGATCTGGCGCAAGGCTGCAGCCGGTCGCTCAAGCTAGCGTTCCGGTTGTCCAGCCTTGCGCTCAACACCAGGGCCAAAGGACATCACTCTTTCCTCGATCAAAGGAAGAAAGACAAAATGTCAGCGACACCCAATATTGCGACCATGAAAGCTGCAGTGGTCCGAGCCTTCGGCGCGCCGCTCGACGTCTGCGAGGTCGCCCGTCCTGTCGCGGTCCCCGGCAAGATCGTCGTCAAGGTGATGGCCAGCGGCGTCTGCCACACCGACCTTCACGCCGCTGACGGCGACTGGCCGGTAAAACCCAATCCCCCGTTCATTCCCGGCCATGAAGGCGTCGGCATTGTCTGCGAAGTCGGGGCCGGCGTGAAGGGCGTCAAGGAAGGCGACCGGGTCGGCATGCCCTGGCTGCACTCCGCCTGCGGCCACTGCAAGCATTGCGTCGGCGGCTGGGAAACGCTGTGCAACGACCAGCAGAACACCGGCTACAGCGTCAACGGCGGCTTCGCCGAATATGTGCTGGCCGATCCAGGCTATGTCGGGCATCTGCCTGCAGGCCTCGACTTTGCCCCGGCCGCGCCCGTGCTCTGCGCCGGTGTGACGGTCTACAAGGGCCTGAAGGAAACCGAAGCCCGCCCCGGCGAGACCGTTGCCATCATCGGCATCGGCGGGCTTGGCCACATGGCCGTGCAATATGCCAAGGCCATGGGCCTGCATGTGGTCGCCGTCGACATCCACGAGGACAAGCTCGCCCTTGCCCGCAAACTGGGTGCCGACCACACTATCAACGCCCTCACCACCGACCCGATTGCCGAGATGCAGAAACTGGGCGGGGCTGAAGGCGTGCTGGTCACGGCGGTCTCGACCAAGTCCTTCGCCCAGGGCTTCGGCATGCTGGCCCGGCGCGGCACCATGAGCCTCGTCGGCCTGCCCCCCGGAGACTTCCCGCTGCCGATCTTCGACACGGTGCTCAACGCCAAGACCATCCGCGGCTCGATCGTCGGAACGCGCAATGACCTGACCGAAAGCCTCGCCTTCGCCGCCGAGGGCAAGGTCAGCGCACACTACGCACTGGACCGGCTCGAGAACATCAACGCGATCTTCGACCGGATGCGTCAGGGTGCAATCGACGGTCGCATCGTCCTGGCAATCAACTGATTTCCCTGGAAATGAAATCGGGCCGTGTCATCTGCTCAAGATGGCGCGGCCCGGCCATTTGATCCACGATAGTCCTGCAAGACAGACCCCTCAAAGCAACATCAGTCCCCGCCACGTCACGGGCCTGTCACGCAAAGCCGGTAAGACCTCCAAAGTCATTCGGATGAATTGGAGGTAACCTATGGCGCGCGAAACCTGGCAGACGATCCGCGACCGTCTGGCCGCTGAAATCCTGTCTGGCGCGCTTGCCCCCGGCGCACAGTTGCCGACCGAACCCGATCTCTGCGCCCGCTTCGCCGCTGGCCGTCATTCCGTCCGCCGCGCCATTGCCGCCCTTGCGGTCGAGGGCAAGCTGCGCGTGGAACAAGGGCGCGGCACCTTCGTCGAAAGCGCGCCTCTCATCAACTACCAGATCAGCCGGCGCACCCGTTTCCGTCAGAACCTGCTCAGCCAGGGCGTGACGCCTGCCGGCGAACAGGTGACCGACGACGTGATCCCTGCCCCGCGCCGTGTCGCAGATGCCCTGAGCCTTCCCGAGGGCACGAGCGTACACCGGCTCATGCGCCGGGGGCTTGCCGATGGCGTCCCTGTCAGCCTCGGCGTTGCCTACCATCCCTTCGCCCTGTTCCCGGATATGGCCGACCTGCGCCGGTCGGGGCGATCGGTCACCGACATCTATCGCAGCCACGGCATTGCCGACTATCTGCGCAAGAGCACGACCATCTATGCCCGCCGCCCAACGGTTGAAGAGGCCAGACTGCTCAAGCAGCACCCGGACCAGCCGGTCCTCGTCGTCACCAAGACGGATGTCGATCTCACCGGCCGCCCCATTGGCTATTCCCAGGCCATCTGGGCAGCAGACCGCGTCCAGTTCACCTTTGATCTTCCTGAAGAAAACGAAATCCGGAGCCCTGACCAGGATGACTGACGCCGCCCGCGCCGCAGGCGCCACCGCCGGAACAACTGCTGGCCACAGTGCCTTTCTCACAACCCTCACCCACGCCGATGCGGACAGCGTGAAGCGCTTTGCCGAAGGCCTGCTGCCGCAACTCGGCCCCGTCGAGGTGCTGCGCAGCCGCACCGGCCTTGTCATGCTGCCGTTCCGTGACACGGTGAAGGGCACCGACTTCCACCTCGGCGAGGTGCTCGTCGCCGAAGCCGAGGTCCGCCTCACCGACCACGACGCCACCGGCTACGGCATGGTCACGGGCCGGGATCTGGAATGGGCGATGGCCATGGCGCTGATTGATGCTGCTGCCGCGGCCGGTCTCGCGCCGGCGGCCATTGACGCCTTCCTGAGCGAGCTGGATGCGGCCAACACGGCCCGCGACCGGGCTCGCCTGCGCGCCGTCGAGGCCACCCGCGTCGACATGGAAACCTTCTGATCCCTCTTCCTCACGGAGACCCGCTCATGGGTGCCCTGCCCCCCAGTTCCCACGCCCTCATCACCGCGCCCTTGCGCGGCGCTGACGAAATCCGCGACAACACCGCCTTCGAGGCGATCCTCTGGGCACTGAGCCGTCCCGGCGAGATCCGTCATCTGCCCGAACCCGGCCCCCGCCCCATCCTGCTCGCCCTCGTCGACCGCGAATGCCGCGTCCATGCGGATGATGCGGTGATCGGCGAGCTGGCCGCCTGGACCGGCGCGACCCTGACGCCGCTGGCCGGCGCCGACCACGTCTTCCTGTCGCTGGACAGCGCCGCCGACATTGCCCGCCTCGGCGCCCTGAAGGTGGGCTCCGCGCTCTATCCCGATGACGGGGCCACCGTCGTCGTCGAGGCCCGGCTTGGCCGTGCCGAGGACGACGGCCAGCGCCTCAGCCTGTCAGGTCCGGGCATCGAGACCACCCGCGAGATCACCGTCGCCGGCCTGCCGGCGGGCTTCTTCGCCCTGCGCGACCGGCTCTGCCGCTATCCGCTCGGCTTTGACCTCTTCATCGTCGATGGCAGCGATGTCATCGGCCTGCCCCGCTCGACCCGGATCGAGGTGCTCTGATGGCCTATGTCGCAACCCGTGGCGGGGAAAAAGCCATTGACCAGTCCGAGCGCCTCTACCGCGCCGACATGGGCACGATTGATGCCGAGCGCGTCGCGGAAATCCGCCGCGCCTTGCCCTGGCTGATCGACCGGGTGATGGGCGAGGCCTCGCTCTACGAGGCGGATCTGGCGGCACTGGCGCTGGCCCAGTCCGGCGGCGACCTCTACGAGGCGGTGCTGCTGCTGCGCGCCTGGCGCACCACCCAGCCGCGCCTTACCATCGCGGAGCCGGTGACGCAGGATAAGCTCTTCACCCACCGCCGCATCTCCGCCGCCTTCAAGGACATCCCCGGCGGCCAGATCCTCGGGCCGACGCTCGATTATTCGCATCGGCTGCTCGCCACCGGCGTGCTCGAGGGCCGTCCCTTCGTGCCCGCGCCGGTCGAACCGGCCGCCACGCCCGCCCCGGCGCAGCAGCCCTCGCTGGCCGCCTGGCAGAAGGCGCAAGGGCTCGTCGCTGATCCGGCGCGCGAGGATGTCGCCCTCGACGACATTCCCGACCTGACGCGCGAGCCGCTGCTGTTTCCGGCCAAGCGCGCCCACACGCTGCAGAGCCTGGCCCGCGCCGACACCGGCGGCGTGCTGGCGCTCGGCTATTCCGCCATGCGCGGCTATGGTAATGCCCATCCGACCGTGAACGAGCTGCGCCTCGCGGAGGCCGAAGTGGTCGTCCGCCATCCGCGCGGCACGATGTTCAGCGCTGGCCGGGTCAAGGTCTCGCAGGCGGAAGTGACGTCCAAGGGCCGCTCCGGCCAGCTGGATCTCGGCTTCTGCGCCACCTTCGGCTGGAACGAAATCAAGGTCATCGCCGGCGCAACGCTCGATCTCAACGCGCCGGATGCGCCGCAGAACTCGCCGGTCAACGAGGAATTCTTCCTCTATCACACCGAGCCGGTCGAGGCGTCCGGCTTCTGCATCCACTTCAAGCTCCCCCACTATGTCACCTTCCAGTCGGCGCTGGATGCCCTGCGCGACGCCAAGGCGAAGGCCGCAGCCTCGGACGCGGCGTCCACCGCGCCCGCCCCTGCCCGCCAGCCGGCCGTGACCGAAGAGGTTCCCACATGACCAGCCTTGCCAGTCTGACCAAGCCCTGGGAGGCCTTCTCCTACGGGTTCCTCGATGCCTCGGCCAAGCGCGAGCTGCGCCGCAAGATGCTGAAGGCCGTCGCCGTGCCCGGCTGCCAGATGCCCTACGCCAGCCGCGAGGTGCCGATCGCCCGCGGCTGGGGCACCGGCGGCCTGCAGGTAACGCTGACGCTGCTGAAGCCCACCTCCGTGGTCAAGGTCATCGACCAGGGCGCCGATGACAGCGTCAACGCCGCCTCGATCCGCAAGTTCCTCTCTCGCGTCTCCGGCGCCGGCGAGACCTGGGACACGGGCGAGGCGACAATCCTGCAGTCACGCCACCGGGTGCCGGAGGAAGTCCTGCGCGAGGACCAGATCCTCGTGTTGCAGGTGCCCAACCCGGAACCCTTGCGTGCCGTCGAGCCCAACATGTCGGTCGCCCGCCAGATGCATGCCGACGCCGACTATGGCCGGCTCTGGCTGACGCTCTACGAACAGATGGTCCGCTCCGGCCGCATCATACAGGGCGCGGCCTATCCGAGCCTCGTCAACGGTCGCCATGTGATGACGCCCTCGCCGATCCCGCGCTGGGACGTGCCGAAGCTGCACATGGCAAGGCACCTCACCTTCCTCTCGGCCGGCCGAGAGAAGCGCCTCTACGCCGTGCCGCCCTACACCCGGGTCGAACCGCTCGTCTTCTCCGACGTGCCCTACAAGGTCGAGGAGCATCACGACCTCACCTGCCATCGCTCCGGCCTCACCGGCTATTTCATGAACGAAATCCCGCAGGACGACGGCTCGTCCAGCTTCGAGGTCTCCGACAGCCACTTCGGCATCAAAGCCATCCGCCGCAGCGAGGGCGAGGCCCTCGCCACCATCGACACCTGGTACAAGAACGGGGAGCTCCAGCCATGACTGCCCCGAGCCCCGCTCCCCGCCAGCTGCCGCAGCTGATGACGACGCCGCCGATCCTGACCATGCGCGGCATCACCCGCCGCTTCGGCAAGGTCACCGCGCTGGATAGCGTCGATGCCACCGTTTATCCGGGCGAGGTGCTCGGCATCGTCGGCGAGAGCGGCTCCGGCAAGTCGACGCTCCTGCGCATGATGAACCTCGAGGACACGCCCGACACCGGCACCTACGAGCTGGACCTGCCGGGCCTTGGCGGCAACCTGTTCGGCCTCGACCGTTTCGAGCGGCGCATGCTCTGCGCCCGCAACATCGGCATCGTCTACCAGAACCCGCATCTCGGCCTGCTGATGCGCCATTCCTCCTCCGGCAACGTGGCCGAACGCCTGCTCATCGCCGGCGAGCGCAGCTTCAAGGTGCTGCGCGACAAGGCCCGCGAGGCGCTGGATGCGTCCGAGTTCCCGCTGGAGCGCATGGATGCCCGGCCGATCGAGCTGTCGGGCGGCATGCAGCAGCGCGTCCAACTCGCCAAGGCCATCGCGCTGGAACCGGCGCTCCTGCTGCTCGACGAGCCGACCACCGGGCTCGACGTCTCCGTCCAGGCCCTCGTCCTCGACACGCTGAAGCGGCTGCAGCGCGACCGCGCCATCACCATGGTCATCGTCTCGCACGATCTCGGCGTCATCCACACCATGGCCGACCGGGTCATGGTGATGCGCCGCGGCCGGGTGGTCGAGCAGGGACTGGTCGACCAGGTCTTCCAGGACCCGCAGCACGAATACACCCAGCAGCTCGTCCACGCGAAACTTTGACAGCTAAGGATCACGCTCGCATGACCCCGGTTCTCGACGTGGAAGGCCTGTCGAAGCGCTTCCACATGTATCACCTCGACCAGGACCTGCACGCCTTCAGCGGCATTTCCTTCCGTCTTCACGCCGGCGAATTCCTGCTGCTGCGCGGCGAGAACGGCGTCGGCAAGTCCACCCTCTTGCGCACCCTCTATCGCAGCTACCTGCCCCAGGCCGGTCACGTCTGGTACCACGCCGCAGAGGGCCGCATCGACCTTGCCACCGCTGCCGACGTGGACATCACCTTGCTGCGCCGCCGCGACATCGGCTTCGTCACCCAGTTCCTGGTTGCCCGTCCGCGCGTGGCGGCCGACGAGATCGTCGCCGAACCGCTGCGCCGGGCCGGCGTGGCTCAGGCGGAAGCCCTTGATGAGGCCCGCCGCTGGCTCGGCGAGTTCGGCGTCAAGCGCGACCTCTGGCGCGCCTATCCCACCACCTTCTCCGGCGGCGAACAGCAGAAGGTCAACCTCGCCCGCGCGCTGATCCTGCCGCAGAAGCTCCTGCTGCTCGACGAGCCGACCGCCTCGCTCGACGCCGGTGCCCGTGCGGCGCTCATCCGCCGCCTTGCTGATCTCAAGTCCGCCGGGGTCGCCATGATCGGCGTCTTCCATCATCCCGGCGACGTGGCCGACCTCATCGACCGGGAAATCCTCCTGACCACCCAGCGCCTGCCGGATGAAGCTGGCGCAGCCCCCCAAGCCGCCCCCAAAACCGCCCCCAAAGCCGCACCTGGAGACCTTGAGCATGTGGCTGTCTGATTTTCGCATCGTCACCCCAACCGAGGTGATCGAGCACGGTTCGCTGCGCATCGAGGACGGGCACATCGCCGAGCTGCGCGAGGGCCCCGTCGCCGGCGCCAGCCTTCGGGGCAACGGCCTCCTGCTCCTGCCAGGCTTCGTCGACATGCACGGCGACATGGTCGAGCGCGAGGTCGAGCCGCGCCCCAACGTGCCGATGCCGCTGGAACTGGGCCTGCGCGACCTCGACCGGCGCCTCGCCGGCGCAGGATTCACGACGGCCTACGCCGCCGTGTCCTTCAGCCCCATGTCGACCTATGGCCACCTGCGCAGCTACGAGCACACCAGCGCGATCATCCGCAAGCTCAAGGCCATGCGCGGCAGCCTCAACGTCGACCACCGCGTCCATGCCCGCTTCGAAATCACCTTCCCCAAGGCACTGGACGTCATCGGCGAGCTGATTTCCGAAGGCACCGTCGACCTCATCTCCCTGACCGACCACACCCCCGGTCAGGGCCAGTACCGCGACATCGAACGGCACGCACAGAAGATGGCCCGCGAAAAGGGCCTCAGCCGCGAGGAGGCCGCCGAGGCCATTGCCCGCCGCATCGAGGAACGGACCCAGCCGGCCGACGTGCTGGCTGCCACCCTCTCGGCCATATCCGACCTGTGCCGCACCCATGGCGTGGCGCTCGCCAGCCATGACGACGACACGCTCGCCAAGGTCGCGCTGATGCAGGGCCTCGGCGTCGTCATCAGCGAGTTTCCGGTGACGATCGAGGCCGCCCAGGAGGCCCGCCGCCTCGGGCTTTCCACCGCCATGGGCGCCCCCAACGCCCTGCGCGGCCAGTCCTACTCCGGCAACCTGTCGGCCCGGGAGGCCCATGCGGCCGGTGTGCTCGACATGCTGGCCTCGGACTACCATCCCTCCGCCATGCTGCCAGCGCTTCTGGAACTGGCGAAGGCCGATCCGGCCGGCCTGCCCGGCGCGGTGCGCCTCGCCACCCGCAACCCGGCCGAATCCCTGGGTCTGACCGACCGCGGCAGCCTTGAGACCGGCCGCCTTGCCGATCTTGTCATTGCCGATGAAACGGGTATCGGCCACGTCCGCGCCACCCTGCGCCAGGGCCGGCTCATCTACTCCGACGGCTCCCTCGGCAGCGCTCTGCGCGCCGCCTGATGAGCCGGGGCTTATTGCAGATCAAAAGATCGAAGCCTCTCAGCCCCCCTCCCCCTCGTGGGCTCGGCAATCGCTTATGCGGCCAGAAAGGTTCACCCTGCCGGAGCCTTTCGGCTCCCCTCCCCCTCGTGGGGAGGGGTGAGGGGTGGGGGGAGCGGCCTTAAATCCAGGCTACTTGGTTTCTGACTATGCTGACTGCAGACACATCGTTGTCCAACGTCTGGCCGTCCCCCCACCCCTTCCCCCTCCCCACGAGGGGGAGGGGCGCTGAGAGACCTCGAAAACTTTCTGGCCGCATATGCGATTGCCGAGTCATTGTCAGACGGGGACTGGCGCATCCCCCACTCTTGCTTGACGTTGAACTGACCCTGGTCCAGCCCTGGTCCAGCGCTGAACAGGCGAGCAGCCATCCCCCAGACCGCCCCCTCCCGCTCAGCCGCCCTTGGCCGCCCGTGCCCGCCGCTGGGTCCAGCGCACCAGCGTGTCGAACTGCACTTCCATCCGCGCCTCGCCTGACAGCCCGTGCCGGGCGCAGATCTCCAGATAATCCGCCATCACCCGCGACAGCCCGAGACGGCGCACCACCGCCCAGACGGTCGCCCGCGTCAGGTAGAAGTCGATCAGTTCGCGCGCGGTGAAGGCGCGCGACCAGGGCCAGCGCCGGCTGTGCGCCGTCAGGAAGCCGTCTAGGCCGGAGAGTTCCGTGTGGCTCGGCTCCTTGCGCAACTCGCGGGCTTCCAGCTCGACCCGGCTGGGGTAATGCTCCGTGACATAGGCCTCGAAGTCATCGAAGATCTGCGCCGGCCGCCGCCGGTTGCGCACCAGCGCCAGGACGCCGCTGGGCGCGAGGATCCGCGCCGCCTCGGCATAGAATTTCGGCCGGTCGAACCAGTGCACCGCCGAACAGGCAACCACCAGCGAGGCAAAGCCCGACGGCAGCGCCAATTGCTCGGCCGGCGCTGCAATGATCTGCACCTGCGGCGTTGTGCGGAACCGGCGCATCAGCACCCGGCGCATGTCCTCGCCCGGCTCACTGGCAATCACGCTCCAGCCCTCGCCGAGACCTGTCAGCAAGTTATCGGTCGAGTTGCCTGGCCCTGCGCCAACGTCGACGGCCACCCGGAGCCCTTGCCGAGCCGGACAGGTCTGGGCGAGATGGGCAAAGACGTCTTGAGGGTAGCCCGGACGGTTGGCCTCATAGAATTCAGCCAGTCCCTCGAACTGATCGGCAGTCTCGATCATGATTGCGCCTTCGGCGGACGGTGCCCGAACCGGCACGAGCCCAAAATTGGTTCGAATGACTTTGCGCCAAGCTGATGACAGTTCCGCGACCAGCGGATGAACTTTCCATGTCACTCCCCCTCTGCCCCGGCTTCTGCCGATGACCTAAAACTTTGTTTTTAATAAAAATTCCGCCTTCCTCTGATCAGCCTGCCGGGTTGCCTCAACCAGTTCAGGCCAATGCCCGACGCACGCCCTCACCCTGCGTCATGGATACGTCACAAAAAGCCCAACGAAAATTCATTCGGATGACGCCGCACTGTTACAGAGCCCCGGCACAGTGACCGCCATGGAACAGGTCACCGGGTCTGTATCCGTGTCCGCCCAAGGCCGCGCGGATGCCGACCAGATCGGGTGACCTGAAGATTAAATAAGCCAGCTACCCAACCAACCACCGGCATTTTATGGCAAAATCCGAAAACGCGGACAGTCATAAAACAACAATGCAAAAAATATAGATAAATCGCGGCGCTGGAATACGTGTTGGAACGAACCATCTCGCAACTTGCATCGGGAGAATATCGTGTATAGCAAGATTTTTACTGCATTTGCCGTAGCAACAGCTACGTTTACCGCAACAACGTCGGCTTTCGCCGACTGGCGTGACCAGATTCCGGTCGTCCGCGTCGGCATCATCGGCGGCGAGAACGAAGCCGACCGCCTGAAGCGCCTGTCCTGCCTTGAAGTCAAGATCAAGGAAAAGGTCGAGCTTCCGGTTCAGTTCTTCCCGGCAACCGACTATGCCGGTGTCATGCAGGGCCTGCTCGCTGGGCAGCTCGAAATGGCCGGCCTCGGCCCGGTCGGCTACGCCGGCATCTACCTGCAGGACGAGAACGCGGTCGAGCCCTTCGTCGTCAGCTCGAATGTTGACGGCTCGCTTGGCTACTACGCGGTCATTGTCACCCGCGCCGACAGCGGCATCACCGACATCGACGGCCTGAAGGGCAAGTCCCTGGCCTGGGCTGATCCGAACTCGTCCTCCGGTTACCTCTACCCGAAGGCAGGCCTGGAACTCGCCGGCATCAAAATTGACGAGTACTTCAGCTCGACCGGCTTCTCCGGTGGCCACGAGCAGGGTGTCCTGGCTGTCCTCGACAAGCAGTATGACGCCGCCGCCACCTGGTCCTCCATGATGGGCGAGAAGGCCGAGGGCTACACCCGTGGCAACATCCGCCGCATGGTCGACAAGGACATGCTGAAGATGGACGACATCAATATCGTCTGGCAGTCCGGCCTGATCCCGAACGGCCCGACCGTGATCCGCAAGGACCTGCCGGCCGAGTTCAAGGCCGCGATGCTCGATCTCTACACCAACCTGCATGTCTCCGACCCCGAGTGCTACATGGCCGTCATGGGTGGTGAAGGCGCAGGCTACGTCGTACCGCCGGCCGGCTTCTACGACGAGACCATTGAACTGCGCCGCCGCGAAGTCGCCGGTTCGCGCTGATCACAAGAGTCATGGACGGGCGGCGCCTTGCGCCGCCCTTTTCCCCGTTCAGTCCCGACAGTGGAGACCGCGATGCTGGAGTTCTCTGGCCTTACCAAGGCCTTTGGCAACCACAAGGCTGTCAACAATATCACCCTGACCATTCCGCAAGGCCAGATGGTCGGCGTCATCGGCCGCTCCGGTGCCGGCAAGTCGACGCTGCTGCGCATGATCAACCGCCTGGCTGCCCCGACCGAGGGCCAGATCCGCTTTGACGGCCGCGATGTCTCCGCCCTGAAGGGACGCGATCTGCTCGCCTGGCGCTCCGAATGCGCCATGGTGTTCCAGCAGTTCAATCTCGTCGGACGCATGTCGGTGATCAACAACGTGCTGATGGGCCGGATATTCCATCACGGCTTTGCCACCGCCATGCTGCAGGCCTTCAGTGCCGAGGAACGGGCCCTGGCCATTCGCGCCCTCGACCGTCTCGGCATGGCCCATACCGCCCTGCAGCGCGCCGAAACCCTTTCCGGCGGCCAGATGCAGCGCGTTGCCATCGCACGCGCCCTGGTGCAGCGCCCGAAGGTGATGCTCGCCGACGAGCCGATCGCCTCGCTGGATCCGTTGAATGCCAAGGTGGTGATGGACGCCCTGCGCCGCATCAACCAGGAAGACGGCATTACCGTTCTCGCCAACCTCCACACGCTCGACACGGCGCGCACCTATTGCGACCGCATCGTCGGCCTGATGTCTGGCGCGGTCGTCTTCGATGGCACCCCGGACCAGTTGACCGATCGCCAGGCCCGCGAAATCTATGGCGCGGAAGCCGATGACGCCTTCAGCGAAGGGGTGACGTCCACGGCGTTGACCCCGCGCACGCAGGTCGCCGAAACTCTCGATTCGGCCGCGTGATCAAGACCATGTCATCCCACCGTCTTGCCACACCCGCATTCGTGATCGAGCCCGGCCAGGACCCGGTCACGATGTTCGAGAAACATCGCGCCGAACTGCAGCGGTCCCGTCTCTTCATGAACATCGCCATGGCCGTGCTGTTTGCGCTGCTGCTGGCTGTTTCGGTCTATGTCTCGAAATTCTATCCGGACAGGCTCTGGGCCGGACTGCCCCGGATCTTCGAATATTTCGGCACCGTGATGCCGAACCTGGAGGCCGACAACCTGTTCGCAGCCCGCGAGGCCAATGGCAAGGCCGTACCCGGATCGATCCTCTACTGGTACAGCGACCTGGGCAAGTACCTGCAGCTGTTGTTCGAAACCATCCTGATGGCCATCACGGCCACCATGCTCGGCGCAGCGATCGCCTTCCTGCTGTCCTTCCCGGCAGCCCGCAACCTTGCGCCGCTGCGCTGGATCAACGTGCTCGCTCGCCGCACCACGGAAGTCCTGCGCGGCGTTCCGGAAATCATCATCGCGCTGCTGCTGGTGTTTGCCCTTGGCATCGGACCGCTCGCCGGTGTGCTGGCCATCGCCATCCACACCGCAGGCGCGCTCGGCAAGCTGTTCTCGGAAGTGAACGAGAACGCCTCGATGCGCCCGGTCGAAGGCCTTCGCTCCGTTGGCGGGACCTGGTGGGATGAAATGCGCTTCGGCATCGTGCCGCAGGTCCTGCCCAACTTTGTCTCCTATTCCCTGCTGCGCTTCGAGATCAACGTCCGCTCGTCGTCCATCGTTGGCTTTGTCGGCGCCGGCGGCATCGGCCAGGAACTGAACCACACCATCAGCTTCTACAACGACGACCGGGTGATGGCGGTCCTGATCCTGATCGTGCTTCTCGTGACGGTGATCGACCTGATCTCCGAGCGACTGCGCACCCACCTCGTCGGCCGGGAGAACCTGATATGAGCACCGTCAAGGCCATGACCGTGTCGGCCGCCGACATCGCAGCCGCCAGGGCACAGTTTCCCGATGCCTTCGGCAATCCGCGCGCCCGCCTCTTCACGGCCGCCTGCTGGGCCCTGGCGCTCGGTTACTTCGGCTGGTCGCTGTGGTACTTCGAGTTCTGGAAGTTGTTTGCCTTCAATGAACGCGCCATCCGCATGTTCCAGCACTTCTTCGTCTGGGAAAACATGGGAGAATGGGACTATTTTGGCATCTATCAGGGCCTGGCAGAAACCATTGCAATGGCTTTCCTCGGCACCCTGCTCGGCTCGGTCGTCGCCCTGCTGATCGCCTTTGCAGCCGCGCGCAATACCATGCCCCGAAACATCGTGAGGCATGTCGTCCGCCGCTTCCTGGATCTCCTGCGCGGTATCGACAGCCTCATCTGGGCGCTGGTTTTCGTTCGGGCCGTTGGTCTTGGTCCGCTGGCGGGTGTCTTGTCGATCTTCGTCAGCGATACCGGAACCCTGTCGAAGCTTTACTCGGAAGCCATCGAGAACGTTGACCGCAAGCAGGTCGAGGGCATTCGGTCGACGGGCGCCAGCCCGATCCGGATCATGCGCTTCGGCTACCTGCCGCAGATCTCGCCGGTCTTCATCTCGCTGTCGCTCTACTCCTTCGAGTCGAGCGTCCGCAGTGCCACGATCCTTGGTATCGTCGGCGCCGGCGGCATCGGCAAGGTCCTGGTGGACCGCTTCCGGGCGGGGTTCTTCGATCAGGTCGCTTTCGTCGTGCTGAACATTCTGATCTGTGTCTTCGTCATCGACTGGCTGTCGGGCAAGGTGCGGGCGCATTACATCGGCGAAAAGCCGCACTGAACGCCGCTTCGCCGCTCAGATGTTCATATTCCACTGCCCTGCGCCGCCCGAGAGGCGGCGCAGCCGCTTCATCCGCCCATACAACGGTACCTGACCATGAAAATGCTCTCCGAAGCCCCCAGCATCCACGAGACCGCCACCGTCGTCGATTGCGACATCGGCAAGTGGACCGAGATCATGGCAAATGTCTACATCCGCGAATCCAGTGTCGGCGACTATTCCTACATCGTGAAGGGCGGCAACATCGTCTGGTCGACCATCGGCAAGTTCTGCTCCATTGCAGAAGGCGTCCGTATCAACCCGGGCAACCACGCAACCTGGCGCGCCAGCCAGCACCATTTCACCTACCGCGCCGCCCAATACGGCTTTGGCGAGGATGACGCCGAGTTCTTCCAGTGGCGCAAGGACCACTGGGTCACCATCGGCCATGACGTCTGGATCGGCCACGGCGTCACCCTCCTCGCTGGCGTGACGGTCGGCAACGGGGCGGTCATCGGCGCCGGTGCGGTTGTGTCCAAGGATGTCGAGCCCTATACCATCGTTGGTGGTGTTCCGGCCCGTCTGATCAAGCGGCGATTCTCTGAAGCCCAAGCGGACGCCCTTCAGGACATCGCCTGGTGGGACTGGAGCCACGACGCCCTCCGAGCCGCCCTGCCCGACATCCGCATGCTGTCGATTGACGAATTCATCGAAAAATACCGTGCCTGATCCAGCCCAATCTCCGACCGCCTCTTCCGGCGAGCCCGTCGCTGATCCTCTCGAACCCGAGGATCGGCCCACCTCCCAGGTCCTCGTCCGCGTTCTTGCCGGCATTGCGGTGGGAGCGCTCGGCGGCGGAATTTTCTATCTCCTGCACATGCCCTTGCCCTGGACCCTGGGCTCGATGATCTTTGCCATGATCGCCGCCATCGGCCGCGCCCCGATCCTGCCTCCGGCACGGCTGCGCCCGGCACTGGTCACCGTCATCGGCGTCATGCTCGGGTCCGGCTTCTCGCCCGATCTCGTCGACCGGCTCGGTGACTGGGCCATATCACTCAGCCTTCTCAGTCTCTACCTCCTGATCGCCGGCTTTCTGGCAGTTCCTTTCTACCAGCGCTTCGGCGGCTTCGACCGCGTCACCGCCTTCTGTTCCGGCATGCCCGGCGGCCTGATGGAAATGGTAACGCTCGGCAAGGACCTCGGCGGTGACGAGCGCAAGATCATTCTTGCCCACGCGGCCCGCATCGTCGTGACGATCTGCCTCGTGTCCTTCTGGTTTCGCATTGTCGAGGGCCAGAGCGTTGGGTCCGCGCTGACAAAAAACAACCCCCTCGACCTTGTGGACATCATTCTGCTGGTTCTGTGCGGCGTCGTGGGGTCGGTTGTTGCCACCAAGCTCCGATTGCCGGCAGCCTCCCTGATGGGACCGATGCTGTTGAGTGCCGCCGTGCATATCACCGGCCTGACAGCCAGCGCCCCGCCGGCTCTTCTGGTGATCGCAGCTCAGGTGCTGATGGGAACCATCATGGGCTGCCGCTTTCTGGGAGCCGGCATGCGCGAGGTCACCCAGGCCCTTGCGCTGAGCTTCGGCGCCACGGTGATGACGCTGGCCCTGACTCTGGTTTTCGCCGCTCTGTTCGGTGCCGTCATGATGCAGACGCCGGCGCAGATCGTGCTCGCCTACGCCCCCGGCGGCCTCACCGAAATGAGCCTGATCGCCCTCGCCATGAAAGCCGAGGTCGCCTATGTCGCCAGCCATCATATCGCCCGCATCGTCCTCCTGGTCGCCCTCGCACCGCTGGTTCTGACGTTGATGGAAAAACGGCGGAGCAGCCGCAAGGCCAGCGCCGGTCAGACTGAAACCGCCTCCAAAGACGCACCGGGCGAGTGATCGCGGCAACCGGTCTTCATGTGCCAACCTTTAGGTGAAACTCTGGCCCCTATCCTTCGTCGCTCCTGCGAAGGCTGGAGCCCAGTAACCGAGGCGCTAGCGACAAAGCACAAGACAGAAAAACCCGCTCGCAGTCTGTGACGAGCGCTCGGCATGTCCTATTTCCGAGACCATGCTGGCCGGTTTTGCGATAGGCACAGCGTCATCCCAAGTAAAATTGAACACGCTCGGCAGCTCTGTTCTGGACGCAAGTGCTCTGAAGCACAAAACTCTCACCGGGGGTACTGGGCTCCTGCCTTCGCAGGAGCGACGACTGGGACATTCTTGTGGAGCTCCGGCAGTTCCGGCACGCCCCAGCCTCCTCAGCGCCCCCGCGCCGCCAGATGCTGCACCAGCGTCCGCACCGTCGCCTCGTCGGTGCGCTTGGGCGCCTCCGCCAAAAACCCGAGCGCCCGCTCGCCCTCCGTGCCTGAATGATCCGGGCCCGAGCAGGAGGAATGCACCTCGCGCACGCCCAGCCGGTCGAGGATCACATCCACATTGGCCCGCGAAATGCCCGAGCCCGGCAGGATGGAAATGCGGCTCCCCGCATGGGCGACAATCCGCTCCAGAACGGCAAGCCCGGCCTCCGCCGTCCGCGCCGCGCCGGACGTCAGGATCCGGTCAAAGCCCAGTTCCACCGCCAGATCTACCGCGCCCTCCGGATCATTCACCGCCGCCAGATCGAAGGCCCGGTGCAAGGTCAGCCCGAGACCGAGAGACTTCGCATGGGCGGCGAGTTCCGCCAGCACCGCGCGGTCCAGTTGTCCGGAGGCATCATTGGCGCCGATCACCACGCCAGCGAGGCCAAAGCCGGCCACCGTGTCCATGTCGGCCTTCAGCGCCCGCACATCCGCCGGGGTGTAACGGAACGGCCCGGGATGGACGCGCAAGAGCGGCCACACCGGGATCGGTTGCTCGGCGGCCAGCGCCATCAGCCCCGGGGCCGGCGTCAGCCCGCCGATGGCCAGCGCCGCACAGAGTTCCACGCGCCCTGCCCCGCCGCGCACCGCCGCCAGCAAGCCTTCCGGACTGTCGACACAGACTTCAAGCAGCACACCAGGCAGCACATTAGACATCACGCATCTCCGACAGGTGGGTAAGACCAAGCATCGCCGCGCCGATCAGGCCGGGCTCGGGGGAAAGTTCGGCCGGCACCAGCAGCGGCGCGTCGCTCCGCCACAGGATGCGGGCCCTCAGGCGTTCGTCCAGCGCCGCAACCAGGGGGCGGCAGACCGAGAGCCCGCCGCCGACCGGCAGCACCGAGGCCCCGACCGTGTTGACCATCATCGCCAGCGGTCCGGACACAAGATCGAGATAGAGGTCAATCGCTTCGCCGGCTTTGCCGTCCCCGGCAAGCCAAGCGGTCGTGATCTCGTGGCTCGCCAGAGCCGCGCCGCCGGCAAACCGGTACAGCCGTTCCAGTCCGCGCGCGCCGCCCACCGTATCGACGCAGCCGACCTGGCCGCAGCCGCAGTCGAACACCGGCAAACCTGCCGCCTCAAGGCGCTGGCGTGAGGCCGGCACACAGCCGAACACTGGCCCATGCCCCCATTCGCCGCCATAGCCGCCAGGCCCGGAAACAATGCGCCGGTTGATCACCAGCCCGCCGCCGACGCCCGAGCCAAGGATCACGCCGAACACCACGTCATGGCCCCGCCCGGCCCCTTGGCTGGCTTCCGCGAGGGCAAAGCAATCCGCATCATTGGCGATGAACACAGGCCGCCCCAGCCGGGCGGAGAGTTCGCCCGAAAGATTGCGCCCATGGATCGCGGGGATGTTGGCGCAGGTCATGATCCCCGTTCGGGCGTCAACCACGCCGGCAATGGAGATCGCAACCGCCTGGGCCTCAGCACCCTGCGCCTGTTCCATTGCGGTAATTTCCTGCCCCAGCGTCGCTGCAAACAGGTCCAGGTCGGCGAGCGGCGTCGTCAGCCGCGATGCCCCCGGACGGTCGGCCGGCGTGTGAAAGGCTGCGCCCTTGATGGCGCTCGCCCCGATGTCAAAACAGGCCAGCATGTTTATTTCTTGACCCGGACGATTTCGGCTTCTGGTTGTGATTGACGCCCCGCTCCGGAGCCGTCAGAAAAGCGTATGAGTTCCAAGGTCAGCCCTCCGTCAAAGATCACCATCGCCGATGTCGCCGCGCTTGCCGGCGTCTCGCGCGCCATCGCCTCCCGTGCCCTGTCACCGGAGGATCGTCCGGTCTCGGCCGAAAAGAAGGCGCGTGTGCTGGCCGCCGCCGAACAGCTCGGCTTCAAGCCGAATCTGATTGCCCGAAGCCTCAAGTCGCGCACGCTCAATCTCGTCGCCGTCATCGTCAACCACATTCACGACTTTTCCGACCTTGTGCTGTTTGATCGTCTCATCGCAGCCATCCAGGACACTGGCAAGCAGGTCGTTCTGCTCCGCGTCGGCTCACTCGACCGGGTCGAGGAGTTCCTTCGCAATGGCGTCGCCTGGCATGTGGACGCCGCACTTGTTTTCTCCGATTTCGCAGATGCCGCCAGCGTCCGCACCATGTTCCGAAATGACCGGGTGATCATGCTGAACGGGCTGCATGACCAGAACGCTCCCTCCATCGTTGCCGACGAGGCTACGCCGATTGCGGCAGCCGTCGCCCATGCCAAGGCCCGGGGCAAGACCCGGGCGGTGCTGGTTACGGGCCGCCAGACCTCACCGGTTGAACAGGCGCGCATCGCCGCCTATCGCGCCGCCTTCTCGGCCCTTGGTTTGCAGCTTCTGGCCGAACATGCGGGTGACTATTCCTATGAAAGCGGCCGCGCCCTCTCATCAGACGTGCTGGCCGAAGGTCCCGAGGCCGCAATCTTCACGACGGCGGATGCAATGGCCATGGGCGTGGTCGATGCCGGCCGGGCCACAATCGCTTCCCGTGCGGGTGACTGGGCCTTCTACGGCTTTGATGCCTTGCCGCTTGCGCGCTCTGAAGCCTATCCGATTTCCTCGATCAGCTATGATCTCGACCAGTTCATCGGCAAGGTTCTCGAATTCCTGACAACTCCGGGCCTGTTCGAAGACGGGGCCGGCGTGATCACCATCCCCGGCAACTTCATGCCGCATCCCTCCTGCGGCGGCCCCGCCGCTTTCGAGCGCTGGCCGGCCGAAGGCTGAAGCCCTCTGGCCTCTGCCTCACCTGCGTCATCCCTGTCTATCCGAGCGCCTCTTGCCAGATTGATCTGGTGGAGCGTGAATGGTCCGCGGGCGGAGCACCG
>NZ_JBHYDX010000031.1:0-54768 GCF_051860505.1 Pannonibacter sp.
GCCATTGCCACCGGCGTTGCCATTGCCATTGCCGCCGGCGTTGCCATTGCCATTGCCGCCGGCATTGCCATTGCCGTTGCCGCCGGCGTTGCCATTGCCGTTGCCGCCGGCGTTGCCGTTGCCGTTGCCGCCAGCGTTGCCGTTGCCGTTGCCGCCGGCGTTGCCATTGCCGTTGCCGCCGGCGTTGCCATTGCCATTGCCGCCGGCGTTGCCATTGCCGCTGGCGTTGGCGTTGGCGTTGCCATTGCCGCTGGCGTTGCCGCCGGCGTTGGCGTTGGCGTTGGCGTTGCCGGTACCCTTGCCACCGTCCGAGTTGTCTCGGGGCGTGTCATTGTTGCGGGAGGTGAAAGCACTGCCGGAGCTTCCCGACGGGGTTACGCTGTTTGCTCCGCTCACAGTGCCGGAGGGCGACGAGGAGAAGGTGGACGAGGCTGGAGCCGTTCCGGTTTCGATTGTGGGAAGGGTGCCGGATCCGGCCACGCTGAGACCAACCCCATCCTGCGTGCTGGCTTCTTGCCCGGCTCCGATATCGGATCGCTCGCCGGTATCGAGATCAATCACCTGGACCAGGCCCCGCTCAACCTCAACCTTCGCCCGTCCCTTGCGGATCTGGACATCAAACCGCGTTCCCTTGACCACGGCGGCCAGAAACGGGGTCTCGACCACGAAATGCGGCCTGGCCCGTTTTTCCACGTCCACGCTCACCTGACCGTCACGCTGCAGGAGGGTCGTGGTATCGCCTGTACTCTTCAGGCGCGAGATTGCAACCGTCGAGTTCTGGGAGACGAGAATGGTCTCCCGGCCGCGGACCAGCAGCGCCTTTGCTCCGCTTCTCGTGGCAAGGGTCACGCCTTTCGGCAGGACCATGCCGCTTCGCGCGGCAACAGGCTCTACGCCCGGCGAAAGCAGATACACCTTGCCACTGCTGCGCTGGATCACCCAGTCCGCAGCCAGAACCGGCGAAGACAGACCGGCCAGCGCCAGGATCACTCCCAGCAGTCGCACGGCGCCCGTGACAGAAAAACCGCGCCATCGCAGAGCCAGGCGTGTTGCCGGATGACCGATTGATCTCTGGCCGAGAAGGCCTGCCCGCAGGGTCCGCTTTTGCATCGTGTCCCGTCCGTCTCTGTATCAGATCGGACCAAACCAAACACATCTGCCTTAACTTCCGCTGAATCCGACCTCACAAAGAACAGGGTTTCGGCCGATTGACGGCAAGCTCAACGCCAGAGGCGCAAATATATCAAATCGTCTCTGCGAGCATCCGCGCCTCGACAGCCCGAAACAATTCAGCCTCGTCGATATTCATCTGTTCGATGCCACAGCGGATCGCCCGTTCAAACACATCCTCTTCAGCCCCGGCGTAGAACATCTGCGTCACCAGCCCGGCCTCCCGCGCCCGGGCAACGCGCTCGGGCGTCATATTGCCCTCGTGGAATTCGAGGATATGGGCCTCGGCCGCCACGGCCCGCTCCACCGAACCCATATGCTGGAACAGCACCATGCGGCGCAGGTCCGGCACCCTAGCGCGCATCTGCGCCCGAATGTCCTGGTCAAACGAGAAGGACCAGGCCCGGCCGAGCATGCCGCGCGCGGCCAACATGTCGCGCACCCGCGCCGGGTCCGCTGCCTTGATCTCGGCATAGGTGCCGATCCGGCCTTTGCAGGCGTCCAGGAACACAG
Organism: Pannonibacter sp.; assembly: GCF_051860505.1. Lineage (NCBI taxonomy): Bacteria > Pseudomonadati > Pseudomonadota > Alphaproteobacteria > Hyphomicrobiales > Stappiaceae > Pannonibacter > Pannonibacter sp. The sequence goes on from NZ_JBHYDX010000031.1 coordinate 1,684, forward strand.
ACAAACGCGGCAGCCGCTCACCTGCGAAGGCTGGCGAAAACCAGCTGCCGGCATCGAGCCGATCCAGTTCCGCCGACGTCATGTCCGCCACACGGCCGTGTCCGTTGCTGGTGCGGTCCACTGTCTCGTCGTGGATGACATAGAGCACGCCGTCACAGCTGGTGTGGATGTCGAATTCGACCACATCGGCTCCGGCGGCAATCGCTGCCTCCAGCGCTGCCAGCGTGTTCTCAGGCGCTTTGCGCGACAGGCCACGATGGCAGATGAGCACGGCTTTCTTCACAACGAATCCCTTCGGTCTCCACCACCAAGGATTGCAGCGGATGGCAAAATCTTGTTATGGATGCGGACTTGACTGCTTCCTTCCTGCACCAGTCCGTTGATGGATTGATGACAAAACGGCCCACGCCCCCCGACTTTCCATTGTGCATTGCACCACCAGCCTCGCTCACATCTGCGAGAAGATCCTGTGATCCCGACTTGCCGCATTGAGCTGCCGAACCTGGAAAATGCGTATTTTTCCGCAGTTTCTGGCAGAGATCGGTCGTTAATTGTGGTCAGTTCACCAGGTGACTTGCGGGCATCGTTCACCCGTGGTGAACAGCCCGTCAAATTGTGCCTTGCGCAAAATCAGCTACATGTAGCAGCGCCGGCATCACTGATGCCTTCCTGTTTATCCCTTCCGGAGACGTCGCATGACCCGCTTTGCCGCTTCTGCCCTTGCCCTCGCCCTGTTCGCCACCCCGGCGCTCGCCGAGCCGGTGGCCTATGCGTTCGACAAGAGCCACTCGAACCTGTCCTTCACCTATGATCACCTCGGTTACTCCACTACGGATGGCCGCTTCGGCAACTGGGACGCTACGCTTCTCGTCGATGCCGACAAGCCGGAAGCCTCGTCCATCGAGTTCACCATCGACACCACCTCGCTCGACACCTTCTTTGCCGATCGCGACACGCACCTGAAAGGCGCCGACTTCTTCGACGTCACCAAGTTCCCGCAGGCGACCTTCAAAAGCACCAAGGTGACCAAGACCGGTGACAACACCCTGGACATCATCGGCGACCTGACCATCAAGGGCATCACCAAGCCGGCGACCCTCGCCGTAACCGTGACCACGATGGGTGAGCATCCCATGGCCAAGATGCCGGCCATCGGCTTTGCCGGCACCACCACGATCAAGCGGTCCGACTTCGGCATGAACATGTTCGTCCCCTATGTCGGCGACGAGGTGACCATCACCTTGCACGCTGAAACCCTCGCTGCGGCCAAGTAAGGTCCGCGCAGGTCGGGTCGGACGCCCCTGGAGGTGTCCGACCCCTCAAATCTGGAGAGCCCCATGCTGCGCAACAGTTCCACCGGCTACGGCTGGATCGCCATCGCCTTCCACTGGACCATGGCCGTGATGATCATCGCCATGCTCGCGCTGGGGCTGTACATGCACCGCCAGCCCTTGACCGATCCCTCGACCTTCGCCCTGTTCCAGTTGCACAAGTCGGTCGGCTTCGTGGTTCTGGGCCTCGCCGTGCTGCGCCTCGTCTGGCGCCTTGCCAACCCGAGCCCGGCCCTGCCCGCCAGCATGCCCGCCTGGGAAAAGGCGGCCGCGCATCTTGGCCACCTGGGGCTCTACGGCCTGCTCTTCGCCATTCCGCTGAGCGGCTGGCTGATGGTCTCCGCCTCGCCGTGGAATATTCCGACCATCCTCTTCGGCGCGGTGCCCGTGCCCCATCTTCCCGTGCCCGAAACGCTTGGCACCAAGGCAGAAGCCGAAACCCTGTTCAAGGACCTGCACGAGCTGTTTGCCTGGCTGCTGATCCTTCTGCTGGTGGCGCATGTCGGCGCTGCCCTCAAACACCATTTCCTGGCCCGTGATGCCGTCCTGCGCCGCATGCTGCGTCCCGATGCCGCCCCGCGCGCCTAACGCCTTTTCCGTTTCAAGGAGTTCTCCCATGCGCAAGCTCATTGCCGCCGCACTTGCCCTGACCTTTGCCTCCCCGGCACTGGCGTCCGACTGGACCGTCGACCCGGTCGCCAGCACGCTCGGCTTTGCAGTTGACCAGGGTGGGCAACCGGTCGAGGCCACCTTCAAGACCTGGACAGCGGCGATCCGTTTCGACCCGGCCAATCCGGCGGATGCCAAGATCGATGCCACCATCGAGACCGGCGGCATTGCCACCGCCAACCCGCAGTTCGTCGACATGATCCCGGGTGCAGACTGGCTGGCAGCTGCGACCTTTCCGACCGCGACCTTCACCTCCGGCGCCGTCTCGTCCAAAGGCGGCAATGCCTATCAGATGGAGGGCACTTTGACCCTGCGCGGTCAGACCCAGCCTGTAACACTCGACTTCACGCTCGACATCAGCGGCGATACGGCCCGGGCAATCGGCACGGCAAAAGTCCAGCGCACGGCCTTCGGGGTCGGCGCAAGCTTCCCGCCGGCCACCGTCGGCGATGATGTCACCATCAAGCTGGACCTGACGGCAAGCCGCTGACCGCCCGTGGTGTCCCCGCGACGAATAGCGAAGGCCGGACCCGCTTGGCGGGAGCGGCCCTTGCTTCGTTATTGCGCCCGCCGATGTCACCCCGGGCGGAGCGAAGCGGAGACCCAGGGCCTACTCGTTCGCAGAGCAGCAGAAACTGGCAGGGTCGCACCACAGGCTGCAGAGAGGGCATGCGATGCTTGCCGCAGCGCTGCTGCACGCACCGCACCGCTCTGGAAGCGAGTAGGCCCCGGCTCTCGCGATGCTCGGCCGGGGTGACACGGAGTAAGGTGCCAGCAACAAACAAGGTTTGTCCGCAGCCAGAGGCCGGACCGCTTGGCGGAACCGGCCTTTTTGCCGTAAAGAAGGCCATCCCGTTTTGAGCCGTTCCAATCACGAAGCACGGCCGCCAGGAAAGAGACCCCGATGAACGCTCCTGTCACCGCTCCGGACTATCTTCACAGCGCCATGTTCCCGCTTGGCGAGGACAAGACGCCCTACCGCAAGCTGACGTCTGACCATGTGTCCACCACCTCCTTCAACGGCAAGGAGATGCTGGTGGTCGAGCGCGAAGGTTTGCGGCTTCTGGCCGAGCAGGCCTTCATCGACATCAACCACTACCTGCGTCCCGGGCATCTGGCCCAGCTCAAGGCCATCCTCGATGACCCGGAGGCGACCGACAATGACAAGTTCGTTGCCTTTGACCTCCTGAAGAACGCCAGCATCTCCGCCGGCGGCGTGCTGCCGATGTGCCAGGACACCGGCACGGCGATCGTCATGGGCAAGAAGGGCCGCTGCGTCTGGACCGATGGAAGCGACGAGGAAGCCCTTGGTGAGGGCGCGCGCGACGCCTATTTCAAGCGCAACCTGCGCTATTCGCAGCTGGCGCCGATCTCCATGTTCGAGGAAAAGAACACCTCGACCAACATGCCGGCGCAGATCGAGCTCTATGCAGAGGGCGAGAACGCCTACAAGTTCCTGTTCATGGCCAAGGGCGGGGGCTCGGCCAACAAGACCTTCCTGTTCCAGGGCACGCCGTCGCTTTTGACCCGTGACCGGCTGATCGAGTTCCTGAAGGAAAAGATCCTGACGCTCGGCACCGCCGCCTGCCCGCCGTATCACCTGGCCATCGTCATCGGCGGCACTTCGGCCGAGATGTGCCTGAAGGCGGTGAAACTTGCCTCTGCCCGCTATCTCGACACGCTGCCGACGCAAGGCTCCGAACTTGGCCACGCCTTCCGCGATCTGGAAATGGAAGCCGAGATCCACAAGCTGACCCAGGCGACCGGCGTCGGCGCGCAGTTCGGCGGCAAGTACTTCTGCCATGACGTTCGCGTCATCCGCCTGCCGCGCCACGGTGCGTCGCTGCCGATCGGCCTTGGCGTATCCTGTTCCGCCGACCGTCAGGCGGTGGGCAAGATCACCAGGGATGGCATCTTCCTCGAGCAGCTCGAGATGCACCCGGAGACCTACCTGCCGGACGTGACAGACGACCATCTGTCCGAAACGGTGGTCAAGATCGACCTGACCCGGCCGATGCCGGAGATCCTCGCCGAACTGTCACGCCACCCGATCAAGACCCGCCTGTCTCTGACCGGCCCGCTGATCGTTGCCCGCGATCTGGCCCACGCCAAACTTCGCGAGCGACTGGAGGCCGGTGAGCCGCTGCCGGACTATTTCAAGAACCACCCGATCTACTACGCCGGTCCTGCCAAGACGCCGGAAGGCATGCCGTCAGGCTCCTTCGGCCCGACCACGGCCGGGCGCATGGACGCCTATGTCGACCAGTTCCAGGCTGCGGGCGGCTCGATGGTGATGCTGGCCAAGGGCAACCGTTCGGCCGCTGTCCGCCGCGCCTGCCAGGCCCACGGCGGCTTCTACCTCGGCTCCATCGGCGGCCCCGCAGCGCGCCTCGCCCAGGACTGCATCAAGAAGGTCGAGGTCGTCGCCTATCCGGAACTCGGCATGGAAGCGATCTGGAAGATCGACGTCGAGGACTTCCCCGCCTTCATCGTCGTCGACGACAAGGGCAACGACTTCTTCAAGGAACTGAACCTCGGCTGAGATGTTTCCCTAAGCCGGTCAGCTGATTTCGGAGGGCCCCGCCGGGGCCCTTCGCAACTGCAAATAAACTCTCCATCGTCATCCCGGGCTGAACACAGCGAAGACCCGGAACCGGAGAGCCGAAGCCTCGCCAGTATAACTCATTGAATTATCGACACCTCGGCTCTCCGGTCCCGGCTCGGCGCTTCGCTGGGCCGGGATGACGCCGGTGAGATCGAGGCCTGCCATCAACCTCAAGGCCCCGCCGGGGCCCTTCGTCGTTATACAGATTTGTCGGTGCCCCCCCGGTTCGTACTTCGCTTGGCCGGCCGGATGACATGATCCAAGGTCCGGATCACTGACAAGGCCAGTCAAACGCACGTGAACCCCGATCCCCTTGCGTTAAGTCGGTAGAAAGACGCATGCTCTAGTCTGCGGCAGGATTTGGAGAGACGCGCCGGGTGGCGCTGTGTGTGGGGAGCACTTTCTGATGCGCAAGATGATCGGCCTTCTGGCCACCTGTATTCTTCTGGCCGGTACTGCGGCCGCCAGTGCCCAGGCGGGCCGCTTCTATGACCCGGTCACCCGGCAGTGGGAGAGCTACGGTCCGGGCACCGGCTCCGGTCGCTCGCCGATTGCGCGCGAGATGGTGAGCTATTCCGGTCCCTATGCGCCGGGAACCATCATCGTCGACACCAAGGAACGCCGGCTCTACCACGTGCGTGATGGTGGCCGCGCCATGAAATACGGCGTCGGTGTCGGCAAGGAGGGCATGCAGTGGTCGGGCGTGCACACCGTGACACGCAAGGCGGAATGGCCGGGCTGGACCCCGCCGCCGGCCATGCGCGCCCGCGAGCGCAAGCAAGGCAGGATCCTTCCCGCGCATATGGTCGGCGGCATCAACAATCCGCTGGGTGCCCGCGCGCTCTATATCGGCTCGACGATCTACCGCATTCACGGCACCAACCAACCCTGGACCATCGGGTCGGCCGTCTCGTCCGGCTGCATTCGCCTTGCCAATGAAGATGTCGAACATCTGTACGAAAACGTCGGCGTCGGCGCCAAGGTGGTCGTGAAGCGCTGAGGTTGGAAGCGAGGGCACCTGCTTTCCTTGCGCCGCCCCGGCTCTGCCTCGCCAGAGCCGGGGCCATTGACGCATCAAACCGGATCCGCACTTCGTCGCTCCTGCGCAGGCAGGAGCCTAGTAACCCGCTGAATTGACTATTTCTTGATGCCGGGGACAAACAATCCCTGCCCCGATTACTAGGCTCCTGCCTGCGCAGGAGCGACGAGTGAAATCTCCCATCCTCACCGGTCCCGCGACAGCCCCTTCTCCTCCAGTTCCTTCAGATAGACGCCCCAGTGCTTGTCCGGGTTTTGGCCGAGTTCGAGAAAATAGGGCCACGTATAGATGCCGGTGTTGTGCATGTCGTCAAACCGCAAGCGCACCGCATAGTTGCCGACCGGCTCGATACCGATGATCATCACGTTGCGCTTGCCCGGCACCGTGATCTTCTGTGACGGATTGTGCCCCTGCACCTCGGCGGACGGTGAACAGACCCTGAGATACTCGGCGCTGTAGGCATGCCGCTCGCCGCTTTCAAAGGCCACGGTCAAAGTCTTCTTGTCATTGGACAGGCGAAGTTCGGTTGGCCAGGGGGTGCTCATGTAAAAAGGTCCTGAGACAGAAAAGGCGGGGGCGGCAGGCGAGCCTAGATGGCCTTCAGAACCTAGTCTCTCCGGTGCACAGGTCAAGTATCTCACTGATATCGCTTGCCAGAACGCTGGCACAATATCATTAGTTGCGCTTGCGATCTTTACCCGGACCCGCCTGATGCGCTTTGAAGCTTTTTCCCAGAATTTCGAGGATGTGATCCTCTGGCGCGTGCTGCGCGATGTCGAGAACGGCTTCTATATTGATGTGGGCGCTGCGCATCCGGTGCAGGACTCAGTCTCCCTCGGCTTCTATCGCCAAGGCTGGCGCGGCTTCCATGTCGAGCCGCTGCCGGAAATGGCTGCCGCGCTCCGCGCCGCCCGTCCCGGCGACCGGGTGTTCGAGGCCGCCCTGTCGACCAGCCCGGGCAGTGTCACCTTCCACCGCATCAATGGCACCAGCGGCCTGTCGACCGGCCGGGCGGATGTGGCTGCAGCGCATGGCGCGGCCGGCTACCACAGCGAGCAACTGACTGTTCCGGCCTTGCGCCTGGCGGATGTCCTGAATGCCGCGCCCGGCGATGTGCATTGGCTGAAGATCGATGTGGAGGGCATGGAAGAGGACGTTCTCGCCAGCTGGGGTGCGTCCCCCGTGCGGCCCTGGGTTGTCGCCATCGAGACCACGGTGCAGGGCGAAGGATCGGTTGCCGAGAACGAGGTTGACCGCCAGTTGCAGGACCTCGGCTACACGGCGATGCAGTTCGACGGGCTCAACCGCTTCTATCTGCATCAGGCCCATGGTGAGCTTTCCAGCCGCTTTGGCCTCGGCGCCAATATCTTCGACGATTTCATCTGGTACGGCGGAGATGCCAGTGTCACGCTTTCCCGGCTGGCCACCCGGGCCACCGGCCTTGCAACCCTGGCCCAGATGCTGCTGACAGGTCAGCTGCCGGAGGAGGCCGCACCGGCCGGGTTACCACGCAGCGAGGCCGAGATCCGCGCCGCCTACCGGCTTGTGCTCGGGCGCGAACCGGAGAGCCTTGCGGCGATGCAGCCGCATTTCGCCCATCCCGACTTCTGGAGCCTTGCCCGCACCTTTGCCACATCGGCCGAGTTCGACGTCACCGGCCAGGAGGCGCGGGACCTCGCCGGTCTGCTGGACTTTCGCATTCCGGCGGGAAATGCCCCGACGCAAGCCGGTGACTAGGCCCTACTCGGCGGCATTTCCACCGGCGATCTTCACCGCCTCGTAGCCCGCCATCGCGGCAGCGCGGGCGGCTGCGTGGTCGACGATGGGCCGGGGATAAGTCTTGCCAAGAACGACGCCCGCCGCCTTCAGCATCCGGTCCGGTGCCTCGAAGGGCGCGTGCAGGACCTCGTTCGGCAGCCGCGCCAGTTCCGGGCACCAGCGCCGGACATAGACACCGTCCGGATCAAATTTCTGCCCCTGCCCCACCGGCGCGAAGATGCGAAAATAGGGTGCAGCATCCGCGCCGCTGCCGGCGACCCACTGCCAGCTTGCGGAATTGTTGGCGAGATCCGCATCCAGCAACGTGTCGCGGAACCAGGCCTCGCCGTGCCGCCAGTCGATCCTGAGATGCTTGATCAGGAAGGAGGCGACCAGCATGCGCACGCGGTTGTGCATGTAGCCGGTTGCCCACAGTTCCCGCATCCCGGCATCAACCATCGGATAGCCGGTCATGCCCTTCTGCCAGGCAGCCAGGTCCTCGGCGCTTTCGCGCCAGGGATAGGCGTCGAAGGTCGGCTTCCAGTTCTTCGCCGGCAGGTCCGGGAAATGGTAGAGCAGATGATAGGCGAACTCGCGCCAGCCGATCTCCGACAGGAACTTGTCCCCGTCCTTGGCCTGCTCGGGATGCAGGTCCGTATGCAGCCGGGTGGCGGCCAAGATCTGTCGCGGCGAGATCTCGCCAAAGCGCAAATGCGGCGACAACCTCGAGACATTCGGCAAGTCCGGACGGTTTCGCAGCTCGCCATATCCCTTTAGGTTCTCATCGAGAAATGCCGCCAGCCGTTCAACTGCCCCGGCTTCCCCTGGCTGCCACAGATCGCGCCAGCCAGCGGCCCAGTCCGGCCGCGACGGGGTGAGGGCAAACTCATCCAGCGGCCGGCCAAGCCCGTCCGGTAGCACCAGTTCTCCCCCTGGGCGCGGCAAGGGCGCCGGCACAGGTCGCAATTGGGCCGCACGCCAGAACGGGGAATAGACCTTGAAGGGGCCGCCGGTCTTGGTCTCCAGTTCCCAGGGTTCATGCAGCAGGCTGGCGTTGAAACTGCGCACGCTAAGCCCCTCGGCGCTGAACTTCGCTTTCAGGCGCTTGTCGCGGGCAATCGCATGCGGCTCGTAGCACCGGTTCCAGTGGATCGCACGCGCTCCGCTCTGCTCCACCGCCCTTGCCAACGCCGCTTCTGCCGGCCCTTCCATGATGATCAGGCAGCCCAGATCCCGGCGGAGCGCTTTGAGACTGTGATGCAGCCACCACCGGCTCGCCCCGGTCATAGGATGCGTTTCACCCGCCTGCTCCGGCGTCTCCAGGATGTAAAGTGGCAGCACCGGTCCATCGGCGAAAGCTTCGGACAGGGCTGGATTATCGGTCAGGCGCAGGTCCTGGCGGAACCAGACGATGGTGGTCATGGGGGGCGCTCAATCGGAATGGAGAGAAGAACAATTTGAGACTTGATACGCATTTGGCACGATCCGGGATCACTTTGCCGATCTGCCCCTTGCCGGATGATGAAAACTCAATATGTTTGAAGAAACAGATCGCGACGAGACCCGGCAGGACGCAAGAACCGGGCGCAGGGAGAGACGCATGGGGGAGACAGTTTTCACTCCGGACGCGCTGCGCCGTGAGAACGCGGATGCAATCACGATGGCCGCAGCGCCGTTGGCGTCCGCCGGCGCCCGCCCGGCCATGATCGATCCCTTCGGCCGCACCGTGTCCTATCTGCGCGTTTCGGTCACTGACCGCTGCGATTTCCGCTGCGTCTACTGCATGGCGGAAGACATGACCTTCCTGCCCAAGCGCGAGATCCTGACGCTTGAGGAACTGGACCGGCTCTGCACGGCCTTCATCGCCAAGGGCGTCGGCAAGCTTCGCCTGACCGGCGGCGAGCCGCTGGTGCGCAAGGGCATCCTTGACCTGATCCGCTCCCTCTCCCGACATCTGAAGTCTGGTGCCCTGGAAGAACTGACGCTGACCACCAACGGCTCGCAGCTCGCACGCTATGCCGGCGAGCTGGCGCAGGCTGGCGTCCGGCGCATCAACGTCTCCGTCGACACGCTGGACGCGGACCGCTTCCGGGCCATCACCCGCTGGGGTGACCTTGCCAAAGTGATGGACGGCATCCGCGCCGCCCGGGAGGCCGGTATAGCGGTCAAGCTCAACATGGTGGCGCTGAAGGGCGTCAACGAGGACGAGATCGTGCCCATGCTCGAGTGGGCGCATGCTGAGGGCCATGATCTCACGCTGATCGAAACCATGCCCATGGGCGACATCGACGGCGACCGCACCGACCAGTATCTGCCGCTCAGCCTCGTGCGGGCGCGGCTTGCCGAGCGCTTTACCCTGACGGATATTCCCTACAAGACCAGCGGCCCGGCCCGCTACATGCAGGTCGGGGAAACCGGCGGCCGCATCGGCTTCATCACGCCAATGACGCATAATTTCTGCGAAAGCTGCAACCGGGTCCGCGTGACCTGTACCGGCATGCTCTACATGTGCCTTGGCCAGGACGACAGCGCCGACCTGCGCGCGCCCTTGCGCGCCTCCGAGGGCGATGACCTGATTGCACGCGCCATCGACGAGGCCATCGGTCGCAAGCCCAAGGGTCATGACTTCATCATCGACCGAAACACAAAAAGGCCCGCTGTCTCCCGCCACATGAGTGTCACCGGCGGCTGACGCGGCCGGGCACAAGATGTCAGGTCGTGCGTCCGGCGCTGCGCCGCTCGATCAGCGCAACGGCAGCAACTGACACCAGCGTCAGCACAACGCAAACGCCCATTACCAGCACCAGCGGCCAGGTGGTCGCCGGGTACATGCCGTCCGACAGCAGGAAGGCAACCAGCGCCGAAGACACCGCACCGAGCCCGATCTGCATGCTGCCCGCAAGACCGGATGCAGCGCCCGCCAGTTCTGGCTTGACGCTCACCGCGCCCGCTATTGCGCTCGGCAGGCACAGCCCGTTGCCGAGGCCGACGATCAGCATCGGCAGGAACAGCGACAGCGGATGCACCACGCCCGCGCCGAACAGGCTGCCGACCAGCACCACGGCGACCAACGGCATGAACGAGCCGATGATCACCATCGTCGTCACCCCGAGCCGCTGCGCATAGCGTCCCGACAGGCCATTGCCGACAATATAACCCGCCGCCACCAGCATGAAATAAAGCCCCATGCTCAGCGGCGTCATGCCAAGCACGGATGCGGCGATGAAAGGCGCGCCGCCGAGAAAGGCGAAATAGACCGACGACGTGAACATCGCGGTCGCGGCATAGGCCCAGAACTCAGGAATTGCCCCCAGCGACCGATAGCTTGCAAGGAGACCGCCAAAGCCCTGGCCGCGCGTGCGGTTGTGGTGAGTTTCGTGCAGGTCGAACCAGGCCGCGGCAAATACACCGATACCCAGCAGCAGCATAAGATAAAACCCGCCCTGCCAGCCAAAGGTGCCGTCCAGCGCTCCGCCCAAAGCCGGGGCGAACATCGGCCCGATGGCCATGCCCATGGTGACATAGCCGATCATGCTGGCGGCCTGGTCGCGCTCGTAGAGGTCGCGCACGATGGCCCGGCCGAGGACGAGCCCGGTGCAGCCGCCCAGCGCCTGGATGATGCGACCGATGATGAGCGTGTTGATATCCGGCGCAATCAGGCAGATGACCGTCCCCAGCACGAAAACGGCCATGCCGCCGACGACCACGGGGCGCCGGCCATACCGGTCGGAGATCGGTCCGAGGAAAACCTGCGCGATGCCGACCGCCGCAAGATACAGCGACATCGTCAACTGCACCTCGGCCGACGTGGCATTAAAGGCCACGATCATCCCGGCAAGTGACGGCAGGTAGATGTTCATCGCCAGCGGATTGACCGTGGAAATGGCCACGAGAATCGCCAGCGACGGGCGCGGCATTGGCGGTTGCCGTACAGCACCTGTTCCCCGCCCCGAAGGTTGCACCTGGTCGTTCATCCGGTCGGTTCACCTTGTTGCACAGCCGATTGGCAGCATTCCCGCCTGCCAGCCGGCGCCACCTTAGCGCGGTTTGTCACCTGCCGCCTGCTGGGCGACCCGCCTTTCGCGGATCACGGTATAGATGCCGGTCGCAACCACGATCGCCGTTCCCAGCATGGTCAAAGCATCGGGAACATCACCCCAGACGAAATAGCCGATCAGGATCGCCCAGACGATGATGGAATAGCGGAAGGGCGAGACCAGCGAAATATCGCCGATGCGCATGGCGACGATCAGGAGGACATAGCCTACCAAAAGACAGGTTGCCGCTGCAGTCAGCAGCCCCACATCGGCAAGGCTCATCGGCTCCCATCCCTCGACGCCCACGACACCGAAGCCCAGCAGCAGGACGCCGGCGCAGGTGACCAGCGTCACGCCGAAGGTCGGCACCTCCACCGGCATCATCCGCGTGGTCAGGTCACGCAGCACCATGAACAGGATGCCAATGAGAGCCAGGATCGACCACTGGTCAAAACCGGCCAGGCCCGGACGCACGATGATCAACACGCCCGCGAACCCAACCCCGATCGCCGTCCAGCGCCGCCAGCCGACGGGCGCTCCGAGGAAGATTGCCGCAGCACCCGTCACCATCAGCGGCAGCACCTGCAGGATGGCGGTGATATTGGCGATGGGCATATGCATCAGGGCGATGAGATAGCACAGGGTCGCGCCGACCTCGCCGAAGGACCGCAGGAACACCATCCGGTTGCCCAGATGACGGAATTCGCGATGCACACCGGTCACGTAGGACAGCACTAAAATCATGACAATCGCAATGATGCCACGCACCACGATGATCTGGCCGAGTTGGACCGTTTCATAGACGATCTTGACCAATGCATCATTGCCGATGAAGGCGGCCATCGCCACAAGCATCGCCAAAATGGCCTTGCCATTTTCCTTGAGGTCCACGGTCGGATCCTGAAACGGGGGAAGGCCACCTTGGGGCTGGCAATAGGTGACCGATATCCAAGGCTTGTCGGCGTTTTTTCAGCATCCGTCAATCGGATTGCGTGCAGTGGCGAAACCTTTCCCGCCTGGCCGGTTCGATCCAGGCAGGAAAGGACGCAACCGGTTTCAGTCGAACACGATGGCAGGCGCTGTGCGCCGCACTTCGCCCATCGGCCGGCTCACCTCGTCCCAGACCTTGGCGGCGATCTGGCGATAGACCTTCGCATGCGCGCCATCCGGATCAGCCACCACAATCGGCGTGCCAGTGTCGGAGTTGATGCGGATATCCATGTCGAGCGGGACTTCGCCCAGGAACGGAATATCCAGCCGTTCCGCCTCGGCTCGCGCACCACCATGACCGAAGATGTCGTAGCGCTTGCCGGTATCTGGGGCGATGAAATAGCTCATGTTCTCGACGATCCCGAGCACCGGCACATCGACCCGGCGGAACATGTTGAGGCCCTTGCGCGCATCGATCAGCGCCAGATCCTGCGGCGTCGAGACAATGACCGCCCCGGACAGCGGCACCTGCTGCGCCATGGTCAGCTGTGCATCACCGGTGCCCGGAGGCATGTCGACGACCAGCGCGTCAAGCTCGCCCCAGGCCACTTCCCTGAGCATCTGCGTAAGCGCCGACATGACCATCGGCCCGCGCCAGATCATCGGCGTGTCTTCCTCGACCATGAAGCCGATGGACATGACTTTGATGCCATGGGCTTCCAGCGGCTTCAGGATGCGGCCTTCGACCTGCTCCGGTCGGCCCGAGACGCCGAACAATCGCGGCACGGACGGGCCATAGATGTCGGCGTCCATCACGCCGACCCTCAGGCCATTGGCCTTCATGCCCAGCGCGATATTGGCCGTGGTGGTCGACTTGCCGACCCCGCCCTTGCCCGAGGCGACGGCGATGATATGGGCCACGCCCGGCACTCCCGCCTTGGCCGGACCGCCTTGACGCTGGCCTTGCGGGGCGGCCGGGGCGTGGCTGTGACGCGGCGCGGCGGCTGCGGGCGCGGCCTGCGGCGCCTGACTGCCCTGACTGCCCGGCTTGCGCTCGGCTGTCAGGGCAACCATCGCCTTCTCGACGCCCGGAACGGACTTGACAGCGCTCTCGGCGGCGAGGCGCAGCGGTTCCATCTCGCGGGCCCGGTCAGCCGGAACCGTAATGGAAAAGGCGACACGGCCATCAGAGACAAAGACATCCGACACCAGGCCGAGCGATACGATATCTCCGCCGCCTTCCGGCCCGGCTATCCGTCCCAGGCGTTCCAGCACCTCTGCCTTGATTGCATCACTCATCCGTCTGCCAGTCCTTGTTTCTGGGTATCCGGTCTTGCCGCCGGTCGACACGCCTAACCTAGTCTGCCGCGCCCATCCGTCAATCAGGTCATCCACATGTAGCTGCGGGACTGCATGTGTTGCCACACTCTGCCGCAGGCAGGGGCATTTCCCGGTTTTTTTGCCACTTCGATCTCGCCGGAGGGCAGATTTAGCCGCTATGCTGCAGCGCCTGTCCACCCTGCATCTCGTTGTCCGCCCCAGCCGATTGGAATGTCCTCATGCCCACCATCCTCATCACCGGTGTCAATCGCGGCATTGGTCTTGCCATCGCGGAAGCCGCACTTGCCCGTGGCTGGAAAGTTGAGGGAAGCTGCCGCAGCCAGGCCCAGGCGGATGCGGTGTCCTTGAAACTGGGGCATGGCTTTGAGGCTCATGTCTTCGACGTCACCGATCACGAGCGGCTCGCCGAGGTCGCCTCGAGCCGGACAAGCCCGCTCGATATCCTGATCAACAATGCCGGTGTCATCGGCCCGGATCCGGAGAATCAGAGCGCGCTTTCGATGGATTTTGCAGGCTTCCGGCAGACACTGGAGGTAAATACGCTGGCGCCTCTCGCCGTCGCCCAGGCCTTCCTTCCGCGTCTGCGCCGGGCCGATAACGGCCGCATCCTGACGATTTCCAGCCAGATGGCCTGGATGGGCTATGCCAAGTCGGACCGCCTCGCCTATCGGGCCTCAAAGGCTGCGGTCAACAAGGTGATGCAGTGTCTGGCGACCGACCTGGAGCCGGAAGGCATTGCCGTCGGCATCGTCGATCCTGGCTGGGTGCGCACGGACATGGGCGGCGACGGGGCCGACCTCCCGGCCAGCGAAGTGGCCAGCGGCATCGTTGATCTGGCCGAAAACCTCGACCTCACCCGCACCGGGCGCTTCTTCCGCTGGACAGGGGAAGAACGGGAGTTCTAAGCCGAACCTGCCGCAGATGACGATTGAAAATCGAAAAATTCGTTCGAATTTTCGGAAACAGCTTCAGCAAAGCTACGTATCTTGTCTGATAGAATTCGGGTGTTCGACCACAGGAGGACCCGATGATGTCGGATCTTTATCACATCTGCTACATCAGCATGATGAAACGCGCCGAGTTCAAACCGAACATCGGACAGGGCCTGGACAATCTGCTGGAAACATCCCGGCGCAACAATGCCCACAATGGAATTACCGGCTGCCTTTTGTTCACCGGCGAGGTGTTCGTGCATGTGCTGGAAGGGGGCGAGGTCGAAGTCCAGGAGACCTTCGGCCGCATCACCCGGGATCCGCGCCACACGGATGTCCGTGTCCTCAGCGAAGGCCCGATCCTTGAGCGCGCCTTCTCGGACATGTTCTCGACTGCAGGCGTCTCGTCCCCGCTCAGCGCGGATGCCATCGAGGAAATCCGCGCCGCTTTCGACAATCCCGCCAAGCACCTGCATCCGCGCGAAATGACGACCCTGCTGGCCGTCCTGACCCAGGAAGACCGGCACGTGGATGCCTTGCTGGCCAGCTGAGGCCGCCCATGGCTGCCTTGTGGCTGCCCTGTGGCCGCCCTGTAGCCGCCCTGTAGCCGCCCTGTGGCCGAACAACTGGCGTCTGGCGCCGGAGAAGGATAGTTCTGTTCCCCGTGTGGTCTTGCCGAGAGCCCCAAGCCGGGTCGGCAGCCCATGAGGGGGAGCGGAACTGTGAACGGACTGATCGGATGCATTCTCGCCGGCGGCCTTGGAACGCGCTTCGGTGGCGGCGACAAGAGCCTTGCCGATCTTGCAGGACGCCCGGTCGTGGCGCATCTCCTGGATCGCCTTGTGCCGCAGGTCGATCATGTCGTTCTGAACGCCAATGGCGATCCGGCCCGTTTTGCCTGCCTTGGCCTGCCGGTCCTTGCCGACCTGCAGCCGGGATATGCCGGACCTCTTGCCGGCGTCCTGGCCGGACTGACCCATGCCGCTGCCGTCCATCCGGCTGCCCCCGGCCTCATCACCGTTCCCGCCGATACCCCTTTCGTTCCGACCGATCTTGCCGCCCGGCTCTTTGCCGCCTCGGACGCTGGCCAGGTTCCGGTGATGGCGGAAAGTTCCGGCAGCCTGCATCCCGCCGTTGCCTTCTGGCCCTTGCATCTCTTGCCAGACCTCGTGACCTTCCTGGCCGATCCCGGCAATCGCCGCGTGCGCGCCTTCCTTGCCGGCAAGAACGCCCGCTCGGTGGTCTTTCCAGTCACCACCGCAGGGCCGGACCCGTTTTTCAACATCAACACCCCCGCCGATCTTGCCACGGCGAACGGCTTTTTCAGCCCCGGCGTTGACGACTGCCTGCGCCCCGGGCCGCAGCGTCTCAGCCATGAGGGCGCCCTCGACCACCTTGCCCGGCGCCCCCTGCCTGTTCCGGCTTCAGAGGAGATCGGGCTTGCCAATGCGCGAGGCCGGATCCTGGCCGAGACCGTGACCGCACCGCGCAATGTGCCGCTTGCCGACACGGCCGCCGTCGACGGCTACGCCTTCCGCCATGCCGATCTCGATCCGGCGGGAGGGTTTTTCCATCTCGAGGCACGCATCGCTGCCGGCCATCCGGGCACGCAGCCGCTGTCACCCTGGGCGGCGGCGCGCATCTTCACCGGCGCCGTCATTCCCGAGGGGGCTGACACCGTTGCCATGCAGGAAGACTGCGAAGCAACGACACAGGACGGCAAGCGCTTTGTCCGGGTTCCCCAGTCACTCGCGCGCGGCGCCAATCGCCGCCGGGCCGGAGAGGACCTGAAACAAGGGGATCTGCTGCTTGCGCCCGGCGACCGGCTGAGGCCGCAGGATATTGCCGCCCTCGCCTCCATTGGCCGCAGCCGCGTGTCGGCCCGCAGCCGCATCCGCGTCGGCCTGCTGTCGACCGGAGACGAACTGCTACGCCCGCAGGAAAATCCGGACGCCGCCCCGATGCGGCCCGGTGCGCTGTTTGACGCCAACCACTATCTCCTGGCCGGTCTGCTCGACACCTATCCGGCAATCGTGGCCGACCTCGGCATCTGCGGCGACCGGCGCGACGCGCTGCAGATCGCGCTGGCCGAGGCAGCCGGGGCCCAGGATGTCATCCTGACCTCGGGTGGTGCCAGCCATGGCGAGGAAGATCATCTTGTTGCCGTGCTGGCCGCGCTGGGAGAGGTCGAGATCCTCGATCTCTCCATCAAGCCGGGGCGGCGGCTGATCCTCGGCCGTATCGGCACCTGCGAGATCATCGGACTGCCCGGCAATCCGGTGGCGGCGATGATCTCGTTCCTGCTCTATGCCCGGCCGCTGCTGCTGCGCCGGGCCGGGGCGACGGTCACGCCGCCGCACCGGTTGATGGTGGCGGCCGGTTTCTCCCTGCCTTCGCGCAAGACCGGCCGGCGCGAGTTCCACCGGGCCCGGCTGATTGCCGGACCAGATGGAACGCTGACCGCCGATCTCTACGCCCGTTCCGGCTCAGGCCTCATTTCCAGCCTGCGCGCAGCCGATGGCCTCGTCGAACTGGGCGAGGACATCACCGGCGTTGCCCCCGGCACCCCCGTCCCCTTCCTGTCCTTCGCCGCCCTTGGCGTGAACTGACCCCCTGGCTTTAGCCGGCATAGGGCCAGCTTGCCGCGACATAGCGGTACGCCTCGCCGTCCCGTGCCACATGGCCGAAGCCCGGGAAGCCGAGATGCATGCCGGCCACCATCACGCCATCGGCCGAGGCCATGTCGAGCACCTTGTTGCGCGTCTCCGCCGCCAGCGCCGGATCGACATCAAAGGCAACCGACCACTCCGGCCGGGCAAACTGCAGCGCCGGCACATGCACCACATCGGCCAGTATCAGAAGGCTTTGTCCATCGCTGTCGATCCGCAGGCCGCTGTGTCCTGGGGTATGGCCCGGCATGGCAAGGGCAGTGAAGCCGGGCAACACTTCCTCGCCTGCCTTGAACCGTGTCTGCCGCCTGGCATAGGCGTCAGCCGCATGCCGGGCGCCCAGGAAGAAGCCCTTCATCATCTCGGGCGCGGCGTTCAGTGCGGCATCATCATACCAGAACGCATGATCCGCCTCCGGCAGGAGCAGTTCGGCGTTGGGGAACATCGGCAGGCCGCCCGGGGTCAGCACACCGTAGATGTGATCGGGATGCATGTGGGTGATCAGCACCGCATCGATCTGCTCCGGCGTCACACCAGCCGCCGCCAGAGCCTTGGGCAGATGGCCGAGGGTCGGCCCCATCTTGTCGGAGGTCCCCGCGTCAATCAGCACCAGCTTGTCACCCGTATTGACAAGAAAAGCATTCACGGGCCCGCGCATTGCCGGCCCCGTGGCAAAGGACGCCGCGCGCAGAGGTTCGCCAATCGCCGGGTCATAGCCGATGATCAGATCAGGCCCCAGCTCCAGATACCCGTCGAGCAGCGCGGTGATTTCGAACTTGCCAAGCCGCCGACGCAGGGCACCCGGCTGGCTTATGCCCGCGAGCGGAGCCGCAGCCTGGGCCGCAAGTGTGGAAAAGGCAAAGCCACTGGCAGCCAAGCCCGTCAACAGGCCGCCGGTCAACCCGGCCGCCAGCCCCCCCGTGAGCAAACGGCGGCGCGACAGGGACAAGGGGGAGCTTTCGCCGGACTGGTGGGGATCTCGTTGAGACATGGGATAGCCTTTCCTTCAAGGCGGCGCGGACTGCACCGGTCGGGCTAAACCTGCATTCATTACCCTTGGTTTTGAAGCGGGGTTCGCGTTATAGGAATTAAAATCAAGGCTTATGAATTCAGAGCTTCCCCATGGACCGCCTCGCTGCCCTCACCGCTTTCGTCCGCGCCGTCGACCTTGGCAGCTTTTCAGCCGCAGCCGTGCACCTCGGCCTGTCGCAACCGGGCGTCAGCCAGCAGATCCGGGCGCTTGAGGAACATCTGGGCAGCCGCCTCCTGACACGAACCACCCGCCGCCTGAGCCTGACCGATGCCGGCGAGCGCTATCTCAGCTATGCCCGCGACATCGTCGAGCGGCTGGACGAGGCCGACCGATCCGTCCAGAGTGCGGAGGCGCAGATGACCGGCACCTTATCCGTCAGCCTGCCGGTGGGCTTTGCCGAGGCGATGCTTGCCGAGTTCCTCATCCGCTTCAAGCACGACCATCCCGGCCTCGTGCTCGACGTGCATCTGTCGGATGTCTATGTCGATGTGATGCGGGACCGCCTGGACCTCGCCATCCGGCTTGGCGAGATCCGCGATGACCGGCTCATCGTGAAGAACCTCGGCCGGGCCCGGCGTGCCCTGTTCGCGGCCCCAGGCTATCTCGATACAAGGGGCCGTCCGGCCCACCCTTGCGAGCTCTCCAGTCACGAATATCTGCTCTACCGCAACATCGCCACCGGCGACAGCGTGCCGCTGACCGGCCCGGACGGACAATCCGTCTCCGTCCGCATCCGCCCGGTCATGATCGTCAACAACTCCTCCGCCCTGCGTCTCGCGGCCGTGGCCGGCCTCGGCATCTGCCTCTCCAACACCTGGATCGTGCAGAACCACGTCGATGCCGGAGAACTGGAACAGGTCCTGCCCGACTGGCGCTACCACGACCACCCGTTTCACGCAGTCTACCCGTCGAACCGCTACATTCCGTTGAAAGTCAGACGGTTTGTCGACGCCCTGCGCGCGTTTTTAGCTGAAAAAGGCGCCTTTTCGTGACAGGGTTCCGCTGCGGCGCTACGGTGTCTTTGCGCGCTTGCAGGAGATTTCCATGGCCATCAATTATTACACCGATACGTCCGAGGACAGCCTCGATGCCCAGGAGCTTGAGCTTTACAACCTGATCATGGCCTATCGGCAGGACAATGGGCTTGGCAGCATTCCCTTGTCGAAGGCGCTGACGGCAACCGCCGGACGGCACGCGCTCGACACTGTCTACAACATGGGTACCTACTCCGGCCATTCCTGGTCCGATGCGCCCTACGACGGTTCCAATGCCTTTACCTATCGCAACATGTGGGACGCGCCGGAACGGGTCGGCACCGGCTACACAGGGAACGGCTACGAGATCACCTACGGTTTCTCCGGCACCAATGTTGCAATATTCGATGTCGACCCGACCGCAGCACTGCAGGGCTGGAAAGCCTCGCCCGGCCACAACAATGTGATCCTGAACAAGAGCGACTGGTCCGCCCTGACCTGGAAAGCAATTGGCGTCGGTATTCACAAGGGAATTGCGCACGTCTGGTTCGGCGCCGAGACCGATACTTCAGGCACACCCGTGACGGCCACCACGCCGATCATCGGCACGCCGCAGCGCGACACCTTCACCGCCACCGCCGGCAATGACGTGTTCGATGGCCTGGCCGGTCTCGACACGGTGATCATCGCCGCCAGCCGCGCCACGGCCACGATCACCAAGTCCGGCGCGGTGCTCAGCGTGACCGGAACCGGGCTCGGCACCGACAGCTTCACCAACATCGAACGCCTCGCCTTCAGCAACGGCACGCTCGCCTTCGACCTTGATGGCAACGCCGGCCAGACCTACCGCCTCTACCAGGCCGCCTTTGCCCGCACGCCGGACACCGCCGGCCTTGGCCACAACACCCGCCTCGTCGACAACGGGCTGACGATCAAGGACATGTCCGCCGCCTTCATCGGCTCGGCCGAATTCATCGCCCGATACAGCCAGAACACCACCGACACGACCTTCATCACCGCGCTGTACCAGAACGTCCTGGGTCGTGGTCCGGATTCTGCCGGCCTTGCCGGCTGGCAGCAGCGCCTCGCCGACGGGACCTGGACACGCCCAGACGTCCTCTTCGGCTTCTCCGAAAGTGCCGAAAACAAGGCCCTCGTCGGCACCGCCATCGAAGGCGGCATCTGGCTCGGATAACCTTGCTCGACATCTGATCCGCAGCGGGCGGCCGTCCGAAGGAAGCCGCCCGCCAGGATCCGGCTGCACATTTCCACCGCCCCTGCCCGAAGACTGCAGATGACGCAGCGTCGGAGCCACTTCGTACAGTTGTCCGGACGGACCGGCATTCCACATGCACAGCGCCGGAGGAAAATCCACCCGGATAATTGCTTCAAACAATGCTGTTTCTTCATATGAGTGGTTGAAATCCGGCAAGATATGTTGGGAATATGGTCACCAAGCCTGTAGTCCCGACAGGGGCTGCCGGCATTGACCTGAAAGTCCGTCTGCGCGGCTTTCCGGCGGTCCCGGCGAACAGGATCGCTGCCATGACAACAATGAAACCGTACCGGGCAAGGCCAGGGACAGCAGGAACCTGCGACCGCCTTGCCCCTGATGAGGGGAGTACTTCATGCGTATCGCCACTCTGGTCGCCGCCGCGGCCATGACCCTGGCCGCCTTTGGCGGTGCTGACGCCAAGGACTGGTCCAAGGTCCGCATCGGCACCGAAGGCGCCTATCCTCCGTTCAACGTGCTTGGCTCCGATGGCTCGCTGACCGGCTTCGACATCGACATCGCCAAAGCCCTTTGCGAAGAGATGAAGGTCGAGTGCGAATTCGTCACGTCTGACTGGGATGGCATCATCCCGGCACTGCAGGCCGGCAAGTTCGACGCCATCATCGCCTCCATGTCGATCACCGAAGAGCGCAAGCAGAAGGTCGACTTCACCAACAAGTACTACAACACGCCGCCGGCGATTGCCGTCCCGAAGGACAGCAAGATCACCGAGGCAACCGACGCGGCCCTCAAGGGCATGACCCTTGGCGCCCAGTCCTCGACCACCCACTCCAACTATGCCGAAGCCAAGCTGAAGTCGGCCGAGCTGAAGCTCTATCCGACCCCGGACGAGTACAAGCTTGACGTCGCCAACGGCCGCATCGACGGCGTGATCGATGACGTCGTTGTCCTGTCGGACTGGCTCGCCACCGCTGACGGCGCTTGCTGCAAGCTGCTCGGCACCCTGACGTCCGATCCGGTGATCAACGGCGAAGGCGCCGGCATCGCCATCCGCAAGGAAGACCAGGACCTCAAGGAGATGTTCAACACGGCCATCGCCGCGATTCGCGCCAATGGCAAGTACAAGGAAGTGCAGGACAAGTACTTCGCCTTCGACGTCTACGGCGGCGAATAATCCTGACGCCTGACCGGTGCCGGCGGGGCAACCCGCCGGCGTTTCTCCCGTTTCAAGACGGGCAGGACCGGTTGTTGCACTTCCGGCGCTGTGCGGATCCGATCCGCCAGCCAGATCATGGCTTCCAGCTCATACAATGACCGAGGTCCTGACACTTCTCTCCTTCGGACCCGACGGCTGGGGCGACGAAATCGCATCCGGCATTCTCGTCACCGTGTCCCTCGGCCTTGCGACCCTGCCCTTCGGGCTCGTCGCCGGTTTCCTGCTCGCCCTTGCCAAGAACTCGCGCGAACCCTCGCTGCGGCTGGCGGCGGGCATCTACACCACCATCTTCCGTGGCCTGCCCGAGCTTCTAACCCTGTTCCTGGTCTATTTCGGCGTGCAGATCGCGGTGAAGAGCCTTGCCGAGGCGATGGGCCTTGGCTTCACCATCGAGGTCAACAGCTTCGTCGCCGGCATGATCGCGCTGACGCTGGTGTTCTCGTCCTACGCCAGCGAGGCGTTCCTGTCGGCGTTTCGCGGCATCCCGCGCGGCCAGTATGAGGGCAGCCAGGCGCTTGGCCTCAACAAGGTGCTGACCATGCGCCACGTGGTGCTGCCGCAGTTGATCCGCCTGGCGCTGCCGGCGCTGGCCAATCTGTGGCTGATCCTGCTCAAGGAAACCTCGCTCGTCTCCACCATCGGGCTTGCCGATGTGGTGCGACAGACCGGCGTTGCCGCGCGCATCACCAAGGAGCCCTTCCTGTTCTACGGTCTGGCCTGTCTCATCTATCTCATCCTCGCCATGATCTCCTCCACCGGCCTTGCCCGCATTGAGCGCTGGTCGAAGCGTGGGGAGGCCGCACGATGACCACGGGTTCCACTGCGATCCGCCCGCCGGTTCCGCCGCGCCCCTGGACCGCAGCCCGCATCACCGGCCATGTGCTGATGGCGCTATGGATCGTCTCCTTCGCCTTCCTGCTGCTGTATCTCGGCAACAACATCGGCAGCGAGTTCGTTGCCAACTATGCGCCGAAATATCTCAGCGGCCTGGTGATCACCCTGCAGCTCGTGATCACCTCCGTCATTGCCGGTGCCCTGCTGTCGGTCCCGGTCGCCCTGGCGCGCAATTCCAAAAACCGGATCCTGTCGGGCATTGCCTATGGCTATGTCTATTTCTTCCGTGGCACGCCGCTGCTGGCGCAGACCTTCCTGTTCTACTACGGCGTCGGCACCTTCCGCGAAGCCTTTGAAACGGTTGGCCTCTGGTGGTTCTTCCGGGAAGCGTGGTATTGCGTGCTGCTGGCCTTCGCCCTCAACACCGCCGCTTACCAGGCGGAGATCCTGCGCGGCGCGGTCCTGAACGTGGCACCTGGCCAGTGGGAAGGCGGACAGGCGCTGGGTCTCAGCCGCACTGTGATCTTCTTCAAGATCATCCTGCCGCAGGCGTTGATCACCGCGCTCCGGCCCTATGGCAACGAAATCATCCTGATGCTGAAGGGCTCGGCGATTGCCGCCATCGTCACCATCTTCGACCTGATGGGCGAGACGCGGCGCGCCTATTCGCGCAGTTTCGACTTCCAGGCTTACATCTGGGCCGCCGTGATCTATCTCATCATGGTGGAAACCCTGCGCCAGGTCTGGGAAAAGCTGGAACAGCGGCTGACCCGGCATCTGGTGCGCAGCGAATAACCTCCTGTTGCCGGGAGATGCGCCCGGCCCCTCAAGACATGCGGAGTTGAACATGGCCAAGGTGGCATTCATCGGCTTGGGCGTCATGGGCTATCCCATGGCCGGCTATCTCGCCTTGCGCGGCGGCCACGACGTGACCGTCTACAACCGCACCCGCGCCAAGGCGGACAAATGGGTCACTGAGCATGGCGGCAAGGCGGCAGCCACCCCGCACGAGGCCGCCGAAGGCTGCGACTTTGTCTTCGCCTGCGTCGGGAATGACGACGACCTGCGCGCCGTGACCACCGGACCGGATGGCGCGTTCCATGGCCTCAAGCCCGGCGCGGTCTTTGTCGATCACACCACGGCCTCGGCCGAAGTCGCGCGGGAACTCGGCACTGCGGCTGCCGCACGCGGCTGCCATTTCATCGACGCGCCGGTATCGGGCGGCCAGGCGGGTGCCGAGAAGGGCATCCTCACCGTCATGTGTGGCGGCGAACCGGACGTATTCGAGCGCGCGAAGCCGGTCATTGAGTGCTTTGCCAAGTTCGTTGGCCTGATGGGCCCGGTCGGCTCTGGCCAGCTGACCAAGATGGTCAACCAGATCTGCATCGCCGGTGTGGTCCAGGGGCTCGCCGAAGCCATCCACTTCGCCAAGCAGGCCGGACTTGATGTTCCCAATGTCATCTCCGCCATCCGGGGCGGGGCGGCCCAGTCCTGGCAGATGGAAAACCGCTGGGAGACCATGGCTGCGGGCAAGTTCGAGTTCGGCTTTGCCGTCGACTGGATGCGCAAGGACCTCGGAATCGTTCTGGACACCGCAAAGGCCACCGGCGCCCGCCTGCCCCTGACCGCCCTCGTCGACCAGTTCTACGGCGACGTCCAGGCCATGGGCGGCAACCGCTGGGACACCTCCAGCCTGATCGCGCGGTTGGAGGGCGTGAAGAAGGCCTGAGGATGGGTGTTGGGGGGGAGACGGGACCAGTTCCCCCCTTCGTCGCTCCTGCGAAGGCAGGAGCCTAGTAACCACTGGAAGTCCTTAGTTGTTCCGGAGGTCACCCATTCAATTATCGCCGCGTTTACTGGGCTCCTGCCTTCGCAGGAGCGACGAGGAGGCTAGTCTTGCGCCCTCACTCCGAGCGCGGCTTTTCCACCGGGATATATCCCAGCGGCAGCTCCGTCGTATACTTGATCTGTTCCATCGCGAAGGTCGTCGACACGTCGGTGATGTCGATCTTGGCGATCAGCCGCTTGTAGAAGGCGTCATAGGCGGCAATGTCCGGCACGGTGACGCGCAGCAGATAGTCGACCTGTCCCGCCATGCGGTAGAACTCCACCACCTCGGGGAACTCGCGGATCACGTCGGCAAATTTCCGCAGCCAGTCTTCCGTGTGCTGGTTGGTGGTGATGGCCACGAAGGCCGTCACATTGACATTGACCTTCACCGGATCCAGCAGCGCCACGCGGCCGGTGATGACCCCGTCCTCCTCCATCTTCTGGATGCGGCGCC
Source organism: Pannonibacter sp. (assembly GCF_051860505.1). Taxonomy (NCBI): domain Bacteria; kingdom Pseudomonadati; phylum Pseudomonadota; class Alphaproteobacteria; order Hyphomicrobiales; family Stappiaceae; genus Pannonibacter; species Pannonibacter sp. The sequence goes on from NZ_JBHYDX010000031.1 coordinate 26,570, forward strand.
AGCACGGTGTCGTCGACAGACCGACCCGGCGGCCGATCTCGGCCACGGGAATAGTGCAGTCCTCTTGCAGGATGGACAGGATGCGCCGGTCGATACGGTCAATCATGGCAGGTCTCTTCGCGGATCGGCAGTAGATGGGTCTGCAATCAGGGCACCACAGAAGCCTTAGAATTCTGTTTCCTGCAAGACCCTATCCACGCCAACCCCTTCTGCGGCAGCGGATAAACACCCCGGTCAACCGAAACCACTTTGCGCATCAGCCGGCGAGCCGGGCGGACACCGCCATCTTGAGAAACGGCAGCAGTTCGGCCTCGAACCAGGGATGCCGCTTCAGCCAGGCATTGTTGCGCCAGGACGGATGCGGCAAGGGCAGCACGACAGGCCCGCCCCGCGCCGCCGTCTCTGCCACGATCTTCCGCCAGTCCGCAACCGTCTGCGTCAATCCCGCACGGCGCAGCGGTCCCAGATGATAGGCCTGGGCATATTGCCCGATGGCCAGCACCAGTTCGACCTGCGGCATCGCGGCCATGATCGGGTCGTGCCAGGTCATCCGGCATTCCCGGCGCGGCGGCAGATCGCCGCCCTTTGCATCGAGCCCGGGAAAGCACAGGCCCATCGGCAGGATGGCGACGCGGGCCGGGTCGTAAAACGTGGCAGCTTCGATCCCCATCCAGTCGCGCAGCCGGTCACCGGACGGATCGGTGAAGGGCAGGCCGGAGGCATGAACGCGGGTACCGGGCGCCTGCCCGGCAATCAGCAGACGCGCCGTGTCCGACAGCCGTGCCACGGGTCTCGGCGCATGCGGCAGCTCTTTGCCCAATGGGGTTTCAACGCAGACCCGGCAGGCATTTGCCAGCTCGGCCAGTCCTGTCAGGGCACCTTGACCGACAACCTCAACCAAGGGATCCGCCCCCTGCCCCATTGCGGCCTCAGCATCTTCAACCGGGCTTTTCCCTTTGTTAACCAAGTCCTTGAGCCGCTTCTTAAGAGTTGATGAGCGAGAACACTCGAACGGGATTCATTCCGTCAAGCAAGTCAAAACCGTAAGGTCGGAAAGTGGCATGGGCCAGGAGCCGCGCACCAAAGGCGACGACAGGACGGCCATCAACCGCGAGCGCGCCCAGCGCCGGCGGGAGGTGGCGCGGACCGTGCGCAGCGTGCGCGAACGTCTGTCCACGCATGAGGGCGCGCAGCCGGATTTCGACACTGAGCTGCTGATGCTGTTCGCCAAGGCGCGCACCAGCGCTGCGCTTGCGGTACCGATGTTCCTGATCATCATCGCCAGCATCTCCTTCATCTGGATGGAGCCGGTCCTGGTCGGGGCGTGGCTCTTGTTCACCTTCAGCATCTGGATGCTGACGGTCACGACCTGCCGCCGCTTCGAGAAGCTTCCGGTCAACGAGCGGACCAGCCACCCCTGGCGGCGCCAGTTCACCATCGGCGACTTTCTCTATGGCCTGTGCTGGGCCTCGTTCTTCCTCCTGCCCGCCTCGTCAGCAACGACGGAGGGGTTCGAGGTGTTCCAGTTCGCCACCATGCTCATCGTCATCGCCATGTCGACGATGCAGTCCTCCACCCTGCCCCGCGCGCTTCTCGCCTGCACCTTGCCGCTGACGCTGGCCATTGCCACCACGCTGATGCAGCGCCATGCCCCGCTGCATTATGCCATGGCGGCGATGGCGGTGGGGGCGCAAGGCTTCTTTCTCGTCCTCGGCAACCAGCTCCTCAACGCATCGCTCACCATGCTCGCCTACCGGGCCGAGAAGGATCACCTGATCGCCGAGTTGGAGCAGGCCAATGCGGTTTCAGATGAATCCCGCCGCCGGGCGGAAGAGGCAAACCTTGCCAAATCCCGTTTCCTTGCCACCATGAGCCACGAGCTGCGTACGCCGCTCAACGCCATTCTCGGCTTCTCCGAGATCATGAAGGACGAGGTCATGGGGCCGATGGGCCACAAGATCTATCGGGGTTATGCCGGCGACATCCACGGCTCCGGGCAGCATCTGCTCAATCTCATCAACGAGATCCTTGACCTCTCCCGCATCGAGGCCGGCAAGTACGAGCTGAACGAGGAAGCCGTCGGCCTGATGGAGATCGTCGAGGACTGCCAGTCGATGATGCAGGTGCGTGCAAAGGCCAAGGGCATCGCCATCCGCGAGAGCCATGAGGAAGGCCTGGCCCGCATTTGGGCTGACGAGCGTGCCATCCGCCAGGTGATCCTCAACCTCCTGTCCAATGCAGTCAAGTTCACCCCTTCCAACGGCGAGGTGCTGATCCGCATCGGCTCGACGGCCGACGGCGGTCAGTATGTCTCGATCAAGGACAATGGCCCCGGCATCCCGGAAGAGGAAATTCCGATCGTGCTGCAGGCCTTCGGTCAGGGCTCGATGGCGATCAAGAGCGCCGAGCCCGGCACCGGGCTTGGCCTGTCCATCGTCCAGGCCCTGGTGTCGCAGCATGGCGGCACGTTCGAGCTGAAGTCACGCCTGCGCGAAGGCACTGAAGTCATCGTCAGCCTGCCTGCGGCCCGGGTACTGACCGTTCTTCCGGCCTATCCGGACGAGATCTACACCCTTCCGGCGCGCAAGATGTCCCTGCGCCGCAAGGCGTCCTGACACCCCGGTCAGGCAGCGTCCCCTGCCAGTCGCCCGGCAGCCAGTTCGGCCGATCTTGCAGCCGCCTCGTCCATTGCCGCCAGCGCCTGCAGCAGCACCTCGATCCCGGCACCCGGCTTGACGCCCTCGACCGTCAGGATCCGCCGGAACAGCCGTGCGCCCGGCACGGCGGAGAAGGCGCCCAGCATATGCCGGGTGATATGGGCCAGCCGCACGCCTTTCGCCAGTTCCGACTCGATATACGGAACATAGGCCTCGATCGCCGCCCGCGGGCTCACGTCCGCCGTCGTCTCGCCGTAGATCCGCCGGTCGACAGCGCCCATCAGCGCCGGATCGTGATAGGCCGCCCGGCCCAGCATCACCCCGTCCAGCCCCTGCATCACGGCAATCGCCTCGTCCAGCGTCGCGATGCCGCCGTTGATGCCGATGAACAGGCCCGGCAACCGCGCCTTCAGCCGGTGCACCCGGCCATAATCGAGCGGCGGAATATCGCGGTTTTCCTTGGGGCTCAGCCCCTGCAGCCAGGCCTTGCGCGCATGCACCCACAGGGCATCGACGCCGGCATCCGCCACCCGGTCCGCCAGCCGGTCCAGCGCTTCCTCCGGATCCTGCTCATCGACGCCGATGCGGCACTTGACGGTGACAGGCACGCGCACCGCCGCCTTCATCGCAGCGACGCCCTCAGCCACCAGTTCCGGCTCCAGCATCAGGCAGGCGCCGAACCGTCCCGACTGCACCCGGTCGGACGGGCAGCCGACATTCAGGTTGATCTCGTCATAGCCCCGGTCCTCGGCAATCTTTGCGGCCTCTGCCAGATCCTGCGGATCCGACCCGCCCAGCTGGCAGGCCACCGGATGCTCGCCGGCGCTGAAGCCCAGGAGCTTGTCCCGGTCGCCATGGATCACCGCGCCAGTCGTCACCATCTCGGTGTAGAGCAGCGCACGGGCCGAAAACTGCCGGTGGAACATACGGCAATGCCGATCCGTCCAGTCCATCATGGGCGCAATTGCGAATTTAACATATTTTTCAGTCACTTAACAAAAATCCACCGTTTGAACTCGATTATTGTTATGGTTATATTTCAAGTGCTTGCCCTATTTTGTTCCATTCCTGCCGATTTCGTCTTTGGCACAATGTGCCATATCAGAAAGCCGTGCACCAAATCGATGGGAGGGGAAAGACCTCCCCTTCCCTGTTCTCGCAATCCCTCGTCGGCCGGAGCCATTGGAAAAGGCTATTCTCCGCGATCGACCAGGATGCATTCCCGATTGAGGATCGCTTTCGAGACGCGAGCAATTTCGCGGATGATTCCCTCGATCCGCTCCTCAACGCTTTCCTGCGAAAGTGGTGCGCGAAGCTGGTCCACCGCTTCCTTCATCAGGTTGTTGAGCATTTGGTGGTCACGTACCATCGGGTTGAGCATGAGTTCGATCTTGCACACTGTCCGCAACAGGTTCTCAACCCGGACCAGCAATTCGGGATCGCGGACAATCACCTTGCCCGGCGGCTCTTGCAGGGTTTGGCGCACCGCGGCCGCCATCAGGAACTGGGAGTTGAGACTCGCCACGAGGTCCCGCATCGCCTCAACCCATTTTTGCCGGTTGACCGAAAGCACGTTGGCTTTGAACTGTGTCCTGGCAACGCGGGTGTTCACGAATGGGCTGGCGATCGATGCGATCATCGCGGTCGAAGCCATCACCAGGGTAATCCATTGCGGATTGAAGTCCATGTTGTTGCTCCAACGGAAAATCCCCCGCCTTTCCGCCTGTAAAGAGTTCAAGTGCTCAGTAATCCGAAGAACGCCAGGTATATGGTGAAACCTGCGATCGACACCACGATGAGAAGAGAGAACCATCCAGACATCATGGTTGCCAGCCATGGTTGGGAAGCGAGCCCGCTCTCATGTAATTGCTTTCGACATTCCGCCGTCTGACGATGGCGTTGCGGACAACGTCATTGATCTGGGAAATGCACTCCGCTTCGGTCGGATGCGCCTGGTTCGGCACCAGAATGCGTTCGGTCACATGCATGAGGCACTGCCTGGTAAACTCCTCGGCCGCGGCATGACAGTTTCCGATTTCAACCTCACACTCGTCCTTGCGGGTATCGAGATAGGTGGCCAGTTGTTGCCGGGTCTGTCCCAGACTCTCTCGCAGGAACTCTTCACCGAGGTTCGGAAACCGGCTGAGCGCGCCGATGATCAGTCGCAATGTGGCGACGGTCGCTGAATTGTTCAGGCTTTCGAGCATGGCCATTCCGGTCTGACGCAAGACTGACGCCGGATCCGGATTATCAAGGTCGATATCCGGCAAGGTCCGGACGATTCTTTCCGCTTCCGCCGAGACCAGAGACCTGAACAAAGCGTCCTTGCGGGCGAAATGGTGGTACAGCGAGCCCTTCGAAACACCCGCCTGGGATATTATCTGGTCGATGCTGGCTCCCGCATAGCCGTTGAGGAAAAACACTTCACGTGCGCCGTCCAGGATTCTTTGCCGGGTCAAGGCACCCTTGAGATCGAGCTTGTTCATCTTGCAGGCCTGATTTGTGTTGCTGGACATCTTGAACTTGTCCTTTTGCAGATTGGGGTGGAGCCCCGGCCGCGCGGAGGCATGCGCCGACCGGGGCACTTGCCCGGTATTTCACGAAGCCGGAGAAGGGGTTGGGACCTCCGGACCCGAATGCCGGGCAATCTTGAACAAGAGGTTATGCGGGTGTGAGCTCGTGTTCCGACACCGGTTCGGATTGCGGTTCCAGCGACGGCGGCATGGGGGCCTTGATGCGGAACCAGGCGACGTAAAGTGCCGGAAGGAACAGGAGCGTCAGCAACGTGCCGACGATGATCCCGCCCATCATGGCGTAGGCCATCGGCCCCCAGAACACCTCATGGGCGATAGGGATCAGCGCCAGGCTTGCAGCGGCTGCCGTCAAGAGGATCGGCCGCGTGCGGTGCATAGTGGCTTCCACGACGGCTTCCCAAGGCGCCCAACCCTCCCTGCGAAGGTCCTCGATCTGAACGATCAGGATCACCGAGTTGCGGATGAGGATGCCGATCAGAGCCAGAACGCCGAGGATGGCAACGAAACCGAGGGGGGCGCCGCTCGGCAGCAAGGCCGCCACCACGCCGATGAGGCCGAGGGGAGCCACGGCGACAACCAGGAAAAGGCGAGAGAAGCTCTGCAACTGGATCATCAGGATCGTGGCCATCAGGAACAGCATCAGCGGAACCACGGCCGCGATCGGGCCCTGGGACTTGTTGCTTTCCTCAACCGGACCGGCGACGGCAACACCGTAACCTACCGGAAGTTCCTCGATGAATTTCTCGATGCCGGGGGTGAGTTGCTTGACGATCGTCGCAGGCTGGGTGTCATCTACGATGCTGCCGCGAATGGTGACCGTCGGCAGGCGGCTGCGGCGCCAGAGCACCGGCTGTTCGAGTTCGTAGCGGAAGGTCGCCACGGCCGCCAACGGCACGGATTGCCCTTTCTTTCCCGGAAGTTGCAGGTTCTGCAGCGTTTCTATGGAGCCGCGTTCCGGGCCGCTTGCCCGGCTCACGACATCAACGAGGTAAATGGAGTCGCGTACCTGGGTGATGGTGGTTCCGCCGACCACGCCGTTGAGGGCACCGGCGATTTCCCGAGAGCTCACCCCGAGCTGGCGCGCCTTGTCCTGCAGCACATCGACCTTGATAACGCGGGCCGGTTCGTTCCAGTTGAAGCCGACGTTGCTCACTAAGGGATGCTCGCCGACGATGGCCGCAAGCTGCCGGGAAAGTTCCCGCACGCGCTGGATGTCGGGGCCGCTCAGACGGTATTGCACCGGACGCCCCGCCGGCGGTCCGACCGCAAGCAGATCCACATAGATATCGAGACCGACAAATTCCTCCCGGGTCCAGATGTCGATCTTTTCCCGGAGCCGTTCACGGGCCTCGATGCTCTTCGTGACGATCACCATCTGGCCATAGTTGGGGTTCGACGGCTGCGGGTCGAAGGCCAGGATAAAGCGCACCGCGCTCCGGCCTACATAGGACGACCAGTGGTCGATGTCCGGGTCGTTCCTGAGTTTGGCCTCGAACCGGTCCATCTGTGCCCTGGTATCGGCGATCGAGGCGTTTTGCGGCAGTGTGAAGTCGACAAGAAGTTCGCTGCGGTCCGAGGACGGGAAGAACTGCTGTTCGACAAATTGCATGCCGTAGAGAGAGATGCAGAACAGCACGACGGTGACGCTGATGGTCAGCCAGCGCAGGCGCATGGCGCCCACCAGGACGCGGTTGAACATCGTGGAAAGACGGCTCGGCTTGTCGTGGTGTTTCTTCATGGTCTTCGGCAGCATTGTCACACCGAGCAAAGGCGTGAACAGCACGGCGACGATCCACGAGAGCAGCAGCGAGGCGGAGATCACGACGAAGAGCGTGAAGGTGAACTCGCCCGCGTTGCTGCTGTTGAGGCCCACCGGAATGAAACTTGCGACCGTCACCAGCGTACCGGTGAGCATGGGGAAGGCAGTCGAGGTATAGACCGCGGTCGCCGCCTTGCGCAGGCTGTCGCCCGCCTCGAGCCGTGCCACCATCATCTCGACGGCGATCATTGCATCGTCGACCAAAAGGCCAAGGGCGATGATGAGCGCGCCGAGCGAAATGCGCTGCAGCGAAATGCCCGTATACTGCATGATCACGAAGGTCATGGCGAGGACGAGCGGGATTGACAGCGCCACCACCAGCCCGGCACGCATCCCCAGGCTGATGAAGCTGACGGCCAGCACTATCGCCACGGCCTCGAACAGCGCCTTGGTGAAACCGCCCACGGCCTCCTCGACGATGACGGGCTGATCGGCAACGAGGTGAACGCCCACGCCAATCGGCAAATCGGCCGTGATCTGGTGCATCTGTTCCTGCAGCGCTTCGCCGAACTTGAGCAGGTTGGCGCCGGTCTTCATGCCGATGGCAAGGCCGATCGCCGGCTCGCCGCTGAACCGAAACAGGGACTGCGGCGGATCGACGTAGCCGCGGCTGATCTCGGCAATGTCGGCCAGGCGGAAGAACCGGTCGTTGACGCGCAGGTTCAAGTCGCGCAGATCCTCTTCCGAGGTGAACTCGCCGGAAACCCGGATGCTGATGCGTTCGCGGCCGGCTTCGATCACGCCGGAAGGCGCGATGGCATTTTGTGCCTGCAGCGTTGCGATCACGTCCTGCTGGTTGATCCCGAGCGCGGCCATCTCGCGGGTGGAGAATTCGAGGAAAATCACCTCATCCTGGGCACCGATCAGATTGACCTTGCCGACATCCGGAACAGTCAGAACCTTGGCGCGCACATCCTCGACATAGTCCCAGAGCTGCCGTTGCGAGAGCCCGTCTGCGGTGAAGGCGTAAACATTGCCGAAGACATCGCCGAAGTCGTCATCGAAGAACGGGCCAATGACACCTTGGGGAAGTTCCAAGGCGACGTCGTCGACCATGTTGCGAACGCGCATCCACACGCGCGACACATCTTGGCTTTTCACCGTGTCCTTCAGTTGGACGTAGATGACGGTCTTGCCGGCAGTCGTCTGGCTTTTGGTGTAGTCGAGCCCGTCGAGTTCCTCCAGCTTCTTCTCGATCCTGTCCGCGACCTGCCGGGCGGTGTCCTCGACCGTCGCCCCTGGCCACTGGGCCACGACAACCATGGTCTTGATGGTAAAGGAAGGATCTTCCTCGCGTCCGAGGTTGAGAAAGGCGAAAACGCCGGCGAAGGCGAAGGCGATCATGAAATACCAGACAAGCGAACGGTGCTCGAGAGCCCAGTCCGAGAGATTGAATCGGTTGGTCATTGGAAGGCTCCGTCCGTCAACTTGACTTTCTGGTTCGCGGTGAGGCTGTTGACGCCGGCGGTGACGATGCGCGTGCCGTCGGCGATGTCGTTGCGGACCCAAATCGAAGAGCTGTCGCGTGCGATGACAGTCAGGTCCTTGAGGGACACGGTCTGCGTGGCCGGATTGACGACCCAGACCATGGTCTTGCCGTCCCGCTCGAGCAGCGCCGTTGCCGGCAATTCGATGCCCGGAGCCGTATCCTCCGCCAGCGTGGCGGTGACTGTGGATCCGAGGCGGAAACGCTCGGGCGGGGCATCAAGCGTTATCTTGACGCGGCGCGTGCGTGTGGTCGCATCGGCCTGTGGTGCGATTTCCCGTGCAAGGCCGGAGACCCGCAGAGAAGGGTCGACTTGCAGCGCAATCTCGAAACGTGTCTGCAGCGGCAGGTTCCTGCCGATCGTCTCGGGCAGGTCGACCACGGCCTCGCGCAAGTCCGGCCGCGCAACCGAAACGACGGTCTGGCCCGGCTGCACTACTTGACCGAGTTCGGCCGAAACGTCGGTCACGACGCCGTCGAAGTTGGCGAGAAGTTCACTGTAGCCGAGCTGTTCGTCTGCCTTGGCGAGATAGGCCCTGGCGCGGATGACGTCCGCACGGGCCGTTTCTAATGCCTGTGTCGCGTCATCGAATTGAGCCTGATTGGCAACATCCTGCTGCAGCAGCTTGCGCAAGCGCCTCTCAGCGGCCTTCCCGTTCTCGAGGCGGGCGCTCGCACTGGCGAGATCCGCCTTGGCCGAGCGCACGGCCAGTTCAAAAGTCAGCGGATCGAGTGCCGCCAGGCGCTGGCCCTTCTTGACGCGTTCGCCGACATTGACATCGCGGCTGACGATGCGTCCAAGGACTCTGAAACCGAGGTCTGAGCTGTAGCGCGCCTCGACGGTGCCGGCAAAGCCGGTCGTTTGCGCCTGCTGCGGGGCCACCGCGATCGAAAGCACCGGCCGGACCGGCGCCGTCTCGCCTTCATGCTCGTCCTGGCAGCCGGCGAGCATGGCGGCGGTGCCAAGCATGGTGAGCGTGATGAGGGTCGGCTTCATTTGCCTGGTCCTTCCGTGAGTGCAACCACCTGATTGGGGTGCAGGAACTGCGCCCCCGCCCTGACAACCAGCTCGCCTGGACGGAGACCTTCGCGGACCAGGATCCGACGCGTTTCGTAGCTCTCGATGGTGACCGGTTTAAGCGCGACTGCCTTCGTCGACGGATCCACGGTCCAGACGGCCGGCTGCCCGTTCCAGCTGGCAAGAGTGCTCCAGGACACCTCGACCCGCTCTCGGGCCTGCAGCCGGCTCTCGCCTACAACCGCGGCTCCCAAAGTCATCGCGGCGGGCGGCTGATCGACCCCGATCTTGACCCTGACGGTGCCGGTGTCCCGGTCGACGGTCGGGGAGATCTCACGCACGATCCCGGGTGCAACAACCGACGGATCAGAAACCAGGGTCAGCTTGACGTCGCGGCTTGCGGGCGTGCGGGCGAAAAAGGATTCGTGGACGTTGAAGACCGCGTCGCGCGGTCCGTCATGGGCGATCGAAAAGACGGTCCGGGCTTCCTGCACGACCTGCCCCGCCTCCGCTTCGCAGGTGGTGATGACGCCGGCAACTCCGGCGCGCAGCACCGTGTCGGTCAGCCGGTCGCGAGCGGTAGCGAGCTGGGCCCTGGCATCGGCAAGCGAGGCTTGAGCCGTCCGAAAAGCCTGTTCGGCGTCATCATGGTCCCGTTGCGGCGTGAAGCCGCGTGCGAGAAGGGCTTTCTTGCGCTCGAAATTCGACGTTGCCTGCCGCAAAACGGCTTCAGCCGACTGGACGGTCGCCTCGGCGGCGCTGACGCTTGCCTCCTGCTGTTCCGGATCAAGCCGCGCCAGAACCTGACCTGCGGCGACATGATCGCCGACATCGGCCAGGCGTTCGCTGATCCGGCCTGCGACCTTGAAGGACAGATTGCTATCCACCCGGGCGCGGATCTCGCCGGTCAACCGCACGATCGGCGCAAAATCCGCCAGAACGGCCTTTTCGACCTGAACAACCGTCGGCAGGTTTTCGGGACCCGTCGCCTCGTCCTTGCATGCGGAAAGGCTCGCGGCGGCGAGCAATGCGGCGCAGCAGACCGGGATCCGCCGGTGACTGATATATCCCATGACCTGCCCCTTTTCTGGTGCTGGAGCCAAATTCTGGCGGGGAAATAGGCCTTGCCGACCGGTCAGTCCAATATATTATTGTTGATGTAATAATATAATTTTTATATCAATAGCTTTCTTGACGGAAACCGGCATGCTGACCGGTGCGCAGCGCCGGTGCAGACTTGAGTGGCAGTCACAGGCCGCCGAAACCCGCGGCGGAACCCGAGAGGGCACTCGAAACCCAACTTTGGCAGAGGGTATCAATATGGATCTGCGCCAGCTCCGGTACTTCGTGGCGACAGCCGAGGAACTCCATTTCGGGCGGGCCGCGGAGAGACTGCACATAGCCCAGCCGGCCTTAAGCATCCAGATCAAGGGGCTGGAGGAGACGCTCGGCGTCAAGCTGCTCGACCGGACCAACCGGAGTGTCGCCCTGACGAAGGCCGGCACGCTTTTCCTGACAGAGGCGCGGCGTACCCTGGCGCAGGCACAGCATGCCGCCGAAGTGGCCCGCCGGGCGGGGCGCGGAGAAATCGGACGGATCGAGATCGGCTATTCGGTCGACGTGTCCTATTCCGGAGTGCTCTCGAAGGCACTGCGCGAGTACCGCAAAACGGCCCCGGATGTCGAACTTGGACTTCATGAGCTCCATCCGAGCACACAGATCGCCCAGTTGCAGGAGGGCCGCATCGAGGTCGGCTTTGTCGCCAGTTTCGTCGGCAACCCAGCCTGGAAGCTGCCGCCCGAACTGGACACTATCCGTCTGATGGAATGGCCGTTGCGGCTTGCACTGCCCGCGGATCACGCCCTGGCAAAACGCGCCCGGATCCCGCGCGAAGCGCTCGCCGACGAACCGTTTATCGCCTACGTGGGTTCCGACATCGAACAAGACCGGGCGCTGGTGCAACTGACGCTCGGATTTACTCCGCGCGTCGTGCATGAAACGCGCAGTGCCTTTTCGCTGGTGAGTCTGGTTGGTGCAGGTCTTGGCGTCGCGATCGTGCCCGGATCCGTGAGCACCTACAGCGTCGGCGAGCACGTTGTCTACCGGCCCTTGTCCGGAAACACCATCCAGGTCGCCACCGATCTGGTGTTCAAGTGCGATGGGCAGAGCCCGACGGTCAGCAAGTTTCTTCAAACCCTTCGCGTGACTGAGGCTTTCGGAACCGGCAATCCGGGCAAGGCCCGGTCCGTGCCTCGTGCCACAACTTCGCCGGTTCGGCACCGGTAGAAGCGGCTGGCCTCGTGGCCATGCGCTTTGCCGTTTCCTGCCGTTCCGCCGGACGCCCGGACCTCCGGGCGGCACCGCTCCGCATCCTGGCAGCCGGCAACAGCGCGAACGTCGCGTCGTTTTTCATATTGACCAAAAAGTCAATTTGACATAATTGGGCGAAAACTCTACCCCATGCGCGCCACGCTGGCCTTCCGGTGCCGACGAAACGGATCCTGCGAAGCGCAGTCAGGACATGCAACTGTGCCGACTTTCCCTGTTCGATCCTGTGGCCAATGGTGCCCCAGGGCGCGCGTTACTCCTGCGCTTACCTTGATCCTGCTCCTGGGTCTGGCGCTTTCGGGTTGCGCTACACGACCGCAGAATGTTTTTCAGCCGCTTGCCGCCGCTGCGAGCGATGCCAGCCACGTCGACATGATGGTCGCAACAACCCGCAAGGCGTCGGAGGACCCGGGCCGGCTCTATTCCGGCGAGCGGGGCGAAACGATCTCGCTCAACAATATCGTGATCTCGGTGCCGCCGGACCGGAACCGCAAGGCGGGCCAGGTCCAGTGGCCGAATCGGCTCCCTGCGAATCCAGAAGAGGAGTTCGCCGTCCTTGATGTCGGGAAGATCACCACGGAAAAGCAGGCGCATTCGTGGTTCCGGAAGAACCGCAACAGGAAGGGTCAAGTGGTCATCTTCGTCCACGGTTTCAACAATTCCTACGCCGACGCCGTGTTTCGATTTGCCCAGATCATGCATGACGCAGGCACGGATGCCGCGCCCATTCTGTTCACATGGCCGTCCAGGGGCAGCGTTTTCGACTATTTCTATGACAAAGAGAGCACCAATTATTCACGGCGCGCGCTGGAAGACCTGATACTTCAGGTCACCAGGAGCCCGGACATCGCCGATGTCACCATCCTCGCTCATTCCATGGGGACCTGGCTTGCAGCGGAAGCGCTGCGGGGTGTCGCCATGCGTGAGAAATCAATCCCGTCCAAGGTGAGGACAGTCGTGCTTGCGTCGCCTGATATCGACGTCGACGTGTTCCGTCGGCAGTTCATCGAGATGGGGCCCAAGCGGCCGTTATTCGCGATCCTGACGTCGCCCCAGGACAAGGCGCTCGGCTTGTCGCGATGGCTGTCGGGGGGTGTCGAACGTATCGGAGGAACGGATCTCAGACCCTATGCAGATGTCCTCGCTGAGATGGGTGTCATGGTCATCGACACGAGCGCCATCGCGTCCGGCGACCCGCTCGGCCATACCACTTTTGCGGACAGTCCAGAGATCGTGCGGCTGCTCGGGCGCCGACTGGCCGGGCAGCCCATGGAAGGCCGCGCTGAAAGCATTTCCGGCCGGGTGGGTCAGGTTTTCGCCAATTCGGCGGTGATCGATACTCTTCGCCGGGACTTTTCTCCGAGCCCCGGGGAGATCGTGGACGGAAGTGTTTCCTACTAGGTCGAAAAGGGGCCGGCTTTGTCTTCTAGGGAAATCCTGACCCATAGGCCACAAACAGACTTTCTACGCAGTCGCAAACTGGACGCTCCAGTTGAACTCAATCAGGCAACTCTATATTTCAAGCTGGATCAACCATGAAAATCAATCCTGCACGTCGAGCCGAAATCGGGCGTGAGAAGCGAGCGCGAACACGAGCGCAGCTTGTTGCCGCCGCCAGGGGATTATTTGCCGGGCAGACACCGGAATCCGTTACCGTTGACGATGTTGTTCGGGAGGCGGGCGTCGCCAAGGGAACCTTCTACGTTCATTTCGAAAGTCTGGACTCTCTGATAGGAGCGGTCGGAGAGGAACTGGTGTCCTCCTTCGACGATCTGCTTCAACCGGGCAGGCTTTCTCTCGTCGATCCGGCCCAAAGAATTACCTTCGGCTGCCGGTCTTTTCTCCAGAAGGCGACAGCCAACCCGCATTGGGCGCGCCTCGCCGCCCGCATGGCCGCAATACCGGGCAACAGCGGAGAAACCCTCCGGCTCAGGCTTTTCGAGGATCTCGAGCACCTTTTTCCTGAGACGCCGGAGGCCGGCGCAACCGCGGAGCTACATCTGGAGATCGTCTTCGGGATCATGCTCCAACTCACGCAAGCGATCGGCGAGGGCAGGCTCTCGGCCGCGGACATGGATGCACCCGTCTACGCCATCCTTCGCGCGATCGGGCTCAGCGACCGCAAGGCGAAGTCCACCCTGGATCGCGTGTCCCGCACGGGAAACGGTTTCTCCCAGTAGCCGCGATGCCAAACAGCCGGCGCTTGCTGCCGCGCTCCGCCGCTGCGTGAACCGTATGTGCCCCGAACTCTCTCCCGGTTTTCAGCGAAATTTGCCACGTGCCCAAGGCTTTGACAGGGAACACCGCATCCTTGTACGGTCCGTCCGTCGCGATGGCCTGCCGAAGGAACGGAGCCATGACGGTGCCAGTCCTCATTTTCAAATTAACTTTTTAGTCATTTTGATTAAATCGTCGGAACACTTGTTTACCCAAGCGCCGTCCGACAGCCCGAGAGCAGATGGCGAGCGGAATGATACCGCGAAAGCACGCTGATGGCAGGCGGTTCCCTGGACAAGCAGCCAGGGCTTGGAAGAGAGCCGGTTCGCGCGCAGTCGCAACACGGCGGCTCGTATCATTGCCCCAGGCAGATGCGGTTTCACATCGGAGATATTGGAATGCGACAGTTCGAAAATTGCCAGGATGGTGGGTGCGCCGGAAGAGACGACCGGAAGGGAGGCCCTGTGTTTGAAGCCGGGACTTGGTGAAAATTTCGCGGTCCAGTCGGTCCCTCGGCCCAGCCGGATGGCATCAACCTGATCAAAGTCATGGCTCTTGGGATCGCCCCTCAGAATTTGTCGCTAACACATGGGTTTGGCCTCATGCCCGCGTTTGCGGATCGCCTCTCCCCGCAACAAATGGCTGACCTTGCCAACTATGTGCGCTCAGCCGTCGCCTTCGATGGGAAGACACTTCCCATTCTCAGATAAACGGACGTGGAGAGGATCCTTGACCAGCGTTGAGAGGCAGACTTCCTGACATCTCCTTGTCCAGCGCCTAACGGAAGTTGACCGGATGAGATGTTGGTACTTGGTACACGGAAGTTCCCACATCCCTTTGGATTTTCACATCAAATTTCGACCAGTCCATCCAGTCCATCATTGGCGCAACGGCAAAGACGGGGGGCGTGTAGAGACCGCCATGTTTCTGTTTTTCAGTGCCTTGCGACACGCTCTTCTCCGTCTTCGTCAAACATGCCTGCGTTGAAGCGATCCCATCGCGCAACGGCTGCAACGGCAGAGCTGTCTGCCGGAACTGGCCGTGGTTGTTTCGGAAGGCGGTGCCATATCATGGGATGGACCTATTTGGTAGCCACCCCTTCCCCGCCTGGTCGTAGCGGGAAAGGGGAGGGCAGACGTTAGGGCTCGCGTTTCGGCCCTTTGCCCTAGGAGCGAGCCTCGCGCGGTCCAGCCCTCAAGCCAAGACGGATCTGCTTTTCGATCTCGATGATGGCAAAGAAAACCACGCCGATGCCGACGATCAGAACCCCGTCCAGGAAGGGGACAGGCTCGGTTCCGAGGACAAACTGCAAGGGCGGCAGATAGGTCACGGCAAACTGCGCGACGGTGATGGCAATGACCACTGTCCAGACGACCCGGGTGCCTTTCACGGCCGCCCAGGTCAGCGATGTCCCGTGCATGTTGCGGATGAAGAACAGATGAAAGATCTCGAGCACAATGATGGTGTTCATCGAGATGGTCTGGGCCATCGCAAGCGAATGCCCCTTTGCCAGGGCATAGTTGAACATCCCGAACACGGCCACCACGAACAAGACGCCAACGAGAACGATGTGCCAGACCAGTGTCGCGGAGAGAAGCGGAGCATCCCGGCGGCGCGGCGGGCGGGCCATGGTGCCAGCCTCGGTCGGTTCGAACGCCAGCGCCAGGCCGAGTGTGACCGTGCAGATCAGGTTGACCCATAGGATCTGAACCGGCGTGATCGGCAGGGAGAGCCCCAGGAACAGGGCGAAGACAATCGGCAAGGCCTCGCCGACATTGGTCGGCAACGTCCAGCTGATCACCTTCTTGAGATTGTCCCAGACTGTCCGCCCCTCGCGCACAGCCGCTGCGATCGAGGCGAAATTGTCGTCTGCCAGGACCAGGTCCGACGCTTCCTTGGCAGCTTCCGAGCCCTTCAGGCCCATGGCAATACCGGCATCGGCGCGTTTCAGGGCCGGTGCGTCATTCACCCCGTCACCGGTCATGGCAACGGACAGGCCCCGCGCCTGCAAGGCGGTGACGAGACGCAGCTTGTGCTCCGGGCTGGTGCGGGCAAACACGTCCACGTCGACGACTTCCATCGCCAGCTGCGCTTCATCGAGCTTGTCGAGATCCGCACCCGTCAGGACCCGGCGGGTGTTCTCAAGTCCGATGTCGGCGGCAATGGCAGCGGCCGTGCCGGCATGGTCGCCGGTGATCATCTTGACCCGGATCCCGGCCGCCCGGCATTCGGCAACGGCGGCGATGGCTTCCGGACGTGGCGGATCGATCAGGCCGACGAGCCCGAGGAATTCCAGCCCGCCATCCAGCGCCTGCCGGTCGATCTCCTGTTGAGCCTCGGCCCGCTCGGCCAACGCCAGGACGCGCAACCCGCGACGGGCCATCGCTTCGGCCCGGTCGTGCCAGTGCGCCAGGTCAATATCCCGGCACATGCGCAGCACCCGCTCCGGCGCACCTTTGACATGGGTGACCAGTCCGTCCGGCCCTTCGGCCAGCACCGCCATGTAGCGGTGACGGCTGTCAAACGGGATGAGATCAAGCCGCTGGGCCGAGATGTCGCCTGCAGCCTTCCCGGCAAAGGCGAGCAAGGCACCTTCCATCGGGTCGCCTTCCACGATCCAGTGGCCGGCCTTGTCGCGCAAGGCTGCGTCATTGCACAGGGCTGCCGTACGGGCGATGCGCCCAAGGTCACCGCCTGGGCTGATCTCGCCGCTGGGCGCATAGCCCTCCCCCTTGACCTCGAAAGCAGCTTCCGGGGTTTCGACGGCGACAACCACCATCTCATTGCGGGTCAACGTGCCGGTCTTGTCGGTACAGATGACCGACACGGATCCGATGGCTTCAATCGCCGGAAGGCGGCGCACAATGGCATGCCGTTTGGCCATCGCCTGCACACCGATGGCCAGCGTGATGGTCGTGACCGCCGGCAATCCTTCCGGAATGGCGGCCACGGCAACACCGACAACCGCCATGAACAAGCCGGAGAACTCAAGACCGGCGAGGAAATAGCCCCAGGCCAGAAGGATCCCCGCGGCCAGCACGATCAGCAGCGACAACCACCTGGCGAAATGGTCCATCTGTTCGACCAGCGGAGTGGTGAGCGTTTCCACACTCGACAGCAACCCGCCGATACGGCCGATTTCCGTTCCCTCCCCCGTGGCGACCACGAGACCACGCCCGGCGCCTTGCGTCACCAGGGTGCCCGACCACAACATGGAGCGGCGGTCGCCGAGCGGAGCGTCCGGGGCCACCGGAGACACCGTCTTGTCGACGGGAACGGACTCGCCCGTCAGGATCGCCTCCTGCACGCTCAGCCCATGCGCATCAAGCAGACGCAGGTCGGCCGGCACCTTGTCGCCCGCTTCGAGCAAAACCACATCGCCGGGCACAAGATCAGCCCCGTCCACCGAGATCCGCTTGCCATCGCGCAGGACCGCCGCCTTGGGTGCCAGCATGCTGCGGATCGCTGCCATGGCAGCTTCCGCCTTGCCCTCCTGGATAAAACCGATGAAGGCGTTGGCGACGACGACCGCAAGGATGACGCCCGTATCCACCCAATGCTGCAAAAGGGCCGTGACCAACGCAGAGCCAAGCAGCACATAGATCAACACATTCTGGAACTGGGCGAGCAGGCGAACCAGCCGCCCGCGCCCCCGGCTCTCGGGCAGCCGGTTGGGTCCGTATGTGCGCAGCCGGCGTTCGGCCTCGGCAGACGACAAACCACTGCGATCCGCGTCAAGCGTCTCCAGACAGGCCTCGGCCGGCTGGCTATGCGGTGAATTCAAGGTCATGGGAAAGCCTCATCTTGACTTGCAGCGGCCGGGCATCGTCGACGCTGTTCCGTTGATAGGGGCGGACACCTTCATCCGGCATCTCGGGAGATCGGTTGGGACTTGTGGTGCAATTCTGCGGATCAGGCCGTTGCACGGCCCTCCGCTGCGATTTCGGGGATCTGCGTCCGTTCTTCCGCCGTCCAAGGCTTGCCGGCCCCACCAGCCTGCCGCCCAAAGACAGTCATGCATCACGATCCTTGTTGCACAGCGCCTCGCCGCTACCGGAGAGCCTTGGCACCGTTTCATGACGGCGCAAAAACAGATCGAGGTCGCAGTCAGCGATCCGCCATCCTTTGCCGATATCGATCGCGCGCAGGTCGCCGGTCTTGATCCAGTGACGAACCGTCGCCTCGGCAATCTGTAGCCGGTCCGCCACGTCCTTGACCGTCTGATATTTCTCGCTTGGCATCGCTGAACGTTCCCAACCTCGTTTTGGTGAAGCATAGCGACGTTTGACAACACTGGATTGAGCTGGATCAATTCAACTCAGGTTCGTAAGTGTTTGGATCAGAAAGACGAAACACAGAGGCTAGGAACGGAGACACGGAGCGATGCAGCGGATCATGCTGGCCACGGACTTTTCTGAACGCTCCGACCGCGCCTTGCGCCGTGCGGTGCTGCTTGCGCACCAGACCGGAGCTGTTCTCGATCTCCTGCATGTCGTGGATGATGATCGGCCGCGCCGCATCGTCGACCATGAGCTTGCAGATACGCGATTGCTGCTGCGGGATCTGGCTCAGTCGCTGCAGGATGTGGATGGGATCCGCTGCGAGACCAGCGTCACGCTCGCCGACCCGTTCTCCGGTATTGTCAAGGCTGCTGCCGAGCGCGGGCCCGACCTGCTGGTCCTCGGCCCGCACCGGCGGCAGGTCCTGCGCGATGCCTTTATCGGCACCACAGCCGAACGGACGATCAGATCTGTCGACTGTCCGGTCCTGATGGTCAATGGCCCGCCGGTCGGCCCCTGGCGCCATGTCCTGCTGACCACGGACCTGTCCGACGCCTCCAGGATGGCACTCAGCCGGTTCGCCAGGCTTGACCTTGCGGCCTCGGCACGCTGCAGTATCCTGCATGTCTTTGAAGCGACGGTGCTCCGTCTGGCAATGGCCGGCACAGTGGCCGGGGCAGATCGGGAGAGCTTCCTGTCAGGCCAGCGCAATACGTCCCGTCGCGAGCTGGCCGAGTTCCTGGAAGGCTTGTCGCCGCTTCAGGCGGATTTGCATGTCCGGCATGATGAAAGCGATTGCGCAACCGAAGTCCTGACGGCAGCGCGGGAGTTCAATGCAGATTTGCTTGTGGTGACGGCCCACGGCAAGAGCGCCCTTGCGCGGATGGTCCTTGGCAGCGTCACATCCGACATCCTGAAATCGGCCGAGATCGATGTCCTGACGCTGCCGGTAAAGCAAAAGTAAAAGTCCCGGCCGGCAGGAACAACGGACGGCTGCCTTGTCGCCGCCCGTCCCCTTCCGCTCGAGAACGTCGTCAGCATATCCAGCAGCTGCAAGCAACTGCAGAGACTTCCTGCTAGCCCCCAGCAAACCCGAGGCGTTCACTGACCTCGCCATGAACCGCCAGCGATGCGGCTGCAATCAGCGGCCCCTTCTGGACGCGGGCACCGTGATAGGACGAACCATCGGCAAGCCGTGCGATCCCACCGGCTTCCTCGACCGCCAGCGCCCCGGCGATGTGATCCCAGGGCTGCAGGTTGGCGCTGAGGTTGAAGTCAACGCGGCCCTGTGCCAGCAGGCGGTACTCGTGGCAGGAGCAGCGCAGCGATGTCGCCCGGCCCAGCTCAGCCATGCCCGCTGCAATGCGCGGCCGGTCTTGCCTTGGAAACAGGAACAGCGGCACGAAGCCGGCAACGCCCTGTTCCGCCGGGCCCTGCTGCACCGACAGCCGTTCAGCCACGCTGCCCGGCCGGGCAAAGAACGCGCCTGCCCCGCGTTCGGCCATGACCCAGTCATCGCCGAGCGGGTCATAGAGAAGGCCGAACACCGGCTCGCCGCGCCTCAGCACCGCGATGATGACGCCGAACACCGCGAGGCCATTGGCAAAGTTCCAGGTGCCGTCGACCGGATCGCAAACGATCGCCAGTTCCGCCTGCGGCAAGTCCTCCAGCAGGCGCCGGTCGGCGGAGACCGCCTCTTCGCCGAGGAACAGGGCCTGCGGCATGAGGCGCGCGCAGGCCTCGCGCAGGCGCTGTTCCATCTGCCGGTCCGCCTCGGTCACCAGATCATCCGGCGCGGACTTTGCCGCAATCATGTCGGAGGACAGCCGGCGGAAGCGCGGCAGAATTTCTTCCGCCGCGCCTGCCCGCACCTCGTCGATCAGCCAGTCCCAGATCTTGGGCGACGGTGTCGTCAAGCCGCTGCTCCCTGACGTTTGATCCAGGCAGACAGCAGATCGGGAATGTCCGTCTGGAAAACCGAGACCCCGGCTTCAACCAGAACGCCCCAGATCGCATCGGGTTCATGTTCCGCGCGACTGTCGCTGAGCCCCACCGAACAGACGGGATCAAGCGTGTTGACCCAGACCGAGGTGCCGCCGGCGTTGAGCCGGCCAGCCGCTGCACGAAGGGTGTCGAGGCTGTCGAACTTCATTTCGGTCATCACCGCGCCGCTTTCCAGCACGCGGGCGACGTCATCAGCCCAGGTCTCAGCTGTCACGCGCAGCATCGGCATGACCATGACGCCTGTCGTCGCCTCGATGTGGCGCAGCCGGGCAAGGTCCTCAGCCGTACGCAACGGGAACTTGACATTTACCCGGGCCGCGGCCCCCAGTTCGGCAGCCGTTTCAGCGACCTTTTCGATCAGATGGGGGTGCTTCACATCGAGATCGAGAAAGCCACGGCCCTCCGCCTGCGCCAACACTTGGGCGAGGGTGGGAACCGGCTCGTCTGACGCAGCGGCATCGCTGCCGCCATCGCGCTCACGCAGCCTGAAGCTCGCCAACTCGGCCATGGTTCTGTCCGACGCCGCGCCGGCTTCGCCAGTCATCCGGTCCAGCGTGTCGTCATGCATCAGGAACAGAACGCCGTCGGCGCTCTCCTGGATGTCGATCTCGACAATCTGGTGCCCGGCATCGAAGGCCCGGCGAATGGCGAGAAGGCTGTTCTCGGGGCCGACGGTCCAGGCCCCGCGATGGGCAACAATCAACGGCTGGCGGTTCTTGCGGGCAACGAAGTCACGGTAATTCAACAACGATATGTCCTTTCGGTCAGGAGACAAGGCGAGCGCCGGTTTCGGCGTCGAAGAGATGCAGGGCGTGATCGGGAATGCCGAGGCCGGCATCGGATGGAACAGGCAGTCCGGCTGCAGTCTGAACGGCAACCTTCTGGCCATCGGGCAGGCGGAAGAACTGGACTGCATGCGAGCCGAGATCTTCCCGGTGCAGCGGGACAAGTGATGCCCCTCCAGCGTCCAGAACCACAGCTTCCGGTCGGACGCCGGCCAGAACGGCGCCCTGGTGGGTGGATGCGGCAAGCGGTGTACCATCGCCGAGCCGCAGCCAGGTGCCGTCCCCCATTGCCGTGATGAGGCTCATTGGCGGATGGCCGATGAAGCTGGCGACGAAGCGTGTGGCCGGACGGTGGTAGATGTCAGCCGGGGTCCCGATCTGCTCGACCCGGCCGGCGTTCATGACGACGATCTGGTCGGCCAGCGTCAGCGCTTCGGCCTGGTCATGGGTAACGAACACCGTCGTCGCGCCGATACGCCGGTGCAGGTCGGCAAGTTCCGCCCGGGTTTCATGGCGCAGCAGCGCGTCGAGGTTCGACAGGGGCTCGTCAAACAGCATCACCTGCGGCGCCCGCACGATGGCGCGGGCAATCGCCACACGCTGCCTTTGACCGCCAGACAGTTCCGAGGGGCGGCGGGCGAGCAGATCGCCAAGGCCAACCACACGCGCTGCTTCGGCAATCCGGGTCATGCGCTCGCGGCGCGGCACACCGGCAACCTTCAGCGGATAGCCGATGTTGTCGCCGGCCGTCATGTGCGGATAGAGCGCATAGGACTGGAACACCATGGCGCAGCCCCGGTCGCGCGGCGGCAGGTCCTGCACTTTCCGTCCGCCGATCTCGATCTCCCCGCCAGAGACGGCTTCCAGCCCGGCAATGAGGTTCAAGAGCGTGGACTTGCCGCAACCGGACGGTCCCAGGATCACGGTAAAGGCGCCGGCCGCAAAGGTCAGGTCGAGCGGCGGCAGCACCTCGGTCGCGCCGAAGCGCTTGGCAACGCCTTTCAGCGCGATTTCAGCGGCTTGTGTCATGTCATTTCTCCGAGAGGGCATAGCCGCGCACGATGAAGCGCTGCAGCAGGGCAACCATGGCCAGCGGAATGGCCGAGACAACGAGGGCTCCGGCCATGATCAGCGGATAGTCCGGCACCGCCCCAGGCATGTCATTGGCCAGCCGGGACAGGCCGACGACCGCCGTCTGCATGTCGGGGCGCGAGGCGGCGACCAGCGGCCAGAGGTACTGGGTCCAGGCGCCCAGGAACATCATGATGAACAGGGCAATGAGCGGGGCGCGCGACAGCGGCAGCAGGATGTCGACGGCAAAACGGAGCGGCCCCGCCCCGTCCATCACGGCGGCCCGGGGCAGGTCGCGCGGCATCGCCAGAAAGGCCTGACGGAACAGGAACGTGCCCGTGCCATGCGCCACCAGCGGGGCGGCGAGCCCGAACCAGGTGTCCAGCACCGAGAGGCGCATCAGCGGCCCGATGCCGAACAGCTCCAGCAGGATGTTCGCCGGCATGCCGACATCGGCGGCGACCTGATAGGTGGTGATCACCCGCAGGTCGAGCGGCAGCATGATGGTGACCAGCGTCAGGGCGAACAGCGCCCCGCCCCAGCGGATCTGGAAGAACACGATCGCCAGCGCGGTCATGAAGGCGAAGAGGCATTTCAGCGTCGCGACCAGAGTGGCCGAGACGAGGGAATTGACCAGCTGGCCTGGAAGCGACGTCTCGGTGAAGACGCGGGCGATATTGGCGGCAAGCTGCCCGCCGGGCAGCCAGCTCAGCCCACCGGTCAGCACTGTTTCATAGGCTTGCGTGGCGGTGATGAAGGCCACGACGAGCGGCAGCAGGACAAACCCCATCCCGAGCGCCAGGATCAACCCGGCGACACGGTCTATGCTCTTGGTGTTCTCGACCATGTCAGCGCTCGTATCTTACGCGGCGTTCCAGAACGAGGAACTGGAAAGCCGTCAGGATCAGGACAAAGATCATCAGCAGGGCCGTCTGGGTCGCAGCGCCCGACAGGTCATAGCCACGGAAGCCGTCGGAATAGATTTTGTACACCAGAAGTGTAGTAGATCCGCCCGGACCACCCTCGGTCATCGAGTCGATCAGGCCAAAGGCACCGGTGACGCTTTCGGTGAATTCCAGGGCGAAGGTCAGGAACAGTTGCGGGGCGATCAGCGGCAGCTGGACATCGCGCAGCCGGCGCCAGGGGCCCGCTCCATCCAACGCTGCCGCCCTGTGCAGCACCTGCGGCACGGCCTGAAGGCCGGAGAGCAGCACGACGAAGTTGAACGGAATCCCGCCCCAGATATGGGCCACGACAATCATCGTGAAGGCGTCCGTCCCGTCGATGCGCGGGTTCCAGATCCCCGGAAACATCGCATTGAGCGGCGCCAGCAGGCCCAGGAACGGATTGAAGATGAAAACGAACACAAGTCCGATCGAGGCCCCGGCCACGCCCTTCGGCCAGACCAGGACGTTGCGCGCCGGGCTGCTCAACCGGATGTGCCGGTCCGCCGCCAGCGCCAGGATCAGCGGGATGACGATGGCGAGCGTGGAGCCGATCACCATGAAGACAAAGGTCAGGCGCAACGATCCCCAGAACTCCGGATCGCCCAGCACTCTGGCGTAATTCTGCAGGCCGACAAACTCCGATCCCCCACCAAACGGACGCTCCAGCGTGAACGACCAGTAGAAGGCGAGATAGACCGGCAGATAGAAGAACAGCGCAATCAGCAGCGTCTGCGGCAGGATAAGAGCAAAGGCCAGCCAGCGCTGGGGAAACAGGGCGAGCATCAAGGATCCTTCCGGGAAAAGGACCAGCCCCTGACGCGCATGGCCAGGGGCTGGGCCGCTCTGTTTACGGCAGGGTCACGCCGGCATAGGTCGCCTGGAAGCGGCGCAGCAGCTCGTCACCGCGGGTCTTGGCGCTGTCGAGGGCTGCCTGCATCGGCTTCTCGCCGTTGAAGGCCTTCTGCGTCTCTTCCATGAAGATGTCGCGGAACTGCACGAAGAAGCCGAGCCGGATGCCGCGGCTGTATTCGTTGCCGGCCACGTCCATCGAGCCGACGCCCAGTTCTGCCACCGCAAAAGCCGGATCCGAGGCCCGGTCGGTCGTCTTGATCAGGTCAAGCGCGGCCTGGGTCACCGGCACGTAGCCGGTCGCCTTGACGAACTCGAGCTGCGGAGCCGGATCGCGCAGGTAGTCCAGGAACGCCTTTGCTGCTGCGGTCTGCTCGGCGCCATGCCCCTTCATGACATAGATCGAGGCGCCACCAACCAGCGTGTTGCGGCGCTCGACGCCGTCATACATCGGCGCCAGACCCACCATCAGCTTGTCGCCGAGCGCGGCGAGATGGCTGGAATAGCCGCCCGTCGAGTTCTCGATCATGGCGCATTCGCCAGCGTTGAAGGCATCGCCGAACTTGCCGGCGCGGGTGTCGGCAGCAAGACGGACGAGCCCGTCCTTGCGCCAGCCGGCAAGGTTTTCCAGATGCTTGGCCGGCAGGCCGGCATTGAAGGCGTACTCCGCATCGAGGCCGGCAAAGCCGTTGCCCTTGGTGGCGACCGGTGCGCCGTGACGGGCCGCAAACTGCTCCAGCACGCGCCAGGGATGGCCGTCGGTGGCATAGGGGCAGGCATGGCCGGCATCGCGCAGCTTGGTCGCGACCTCGATCACGCCTTCCCAGGTGGTCGGCAGCTCGCTCACACCAACGGAGGCCAGCGCTTCGCGGTTGCCGTAGAAGATCAGGGTCGAGGCATTGTAGGGCTGCGACCACAGCGCGCCCTTCGACGTCTCGTAATAGGAGCGCGCGCCGCCGATGTAGCTGTTCCAGTCGACGTCCGGCAGCACCGCCGAGAC
The DNA here is from genome assembly GCF_051860505.1 of Pannonibacter sp. Classification (NCBI taxonomy): domain Bacteria; kingdom Pseudomonadati; phylum Pseudomonadota; class Alphaproteobacteria; order Hyphomicrobiales; family Stappiaceae; genus Pannonibacter; species Pannonibacter sp. Next base: position 51,565 of record NZ_JBHYDX010000031.1, read on the forward strand.
GGGCACCACGGCGTTGGACAGCAGGAGGTCGAGCGTACCGGCGTCAAAGAACTGGATCAGCACCGGGTGTGTGCCGGAGCGATAGGCCGCAATCGCCTTCTGCATGGCAACCTCGTAGCCGCCCTGCCCGACGCAGGTGACTTTGTGCTCGCTCTGGGCAGCGTTGAAGCCGGCGCAATTGGCCTGGATAGCCTCTTCGATCTTGCCGGTATTGCCATACCAGAACTCGAAATCGGTTGCGGAGGCGGGGCTTGAAAGGGCAGTGCAAGCCAGCGCGCACAGCGCAAAAGCTGTAGTTCGGATCATGATGAGGGCTCCTCATGGGGCAGTGGTGAAGGCAGGCGCATTACTACACTTTAAGTGTGACAATGCCGTGACGTGGGACGCCTTTGCAGCCGACCTGCCCTGTGCTTTAAATCCGGGCATGACCTATGATCCCGTTTCCCTGATTTCGCCCCGCTTCCTGCGTTCCAGCGACCCGTGTGAGGTCGTATCGGACAACGAGCGCGCCTTGCTGCGCCTGGCGCGGGCCTATCCGGGCCACTCTCGCTCCGAAATCGCCGCGCGCCTGCCGCTGGCGCAGCAGTCCGTGCACCGGATCATCGATGCCCTTGCCGAACGCGGCCTGATCCTGCTCGGCAGCCCGAGGCCCGGCACCGGCCGCGGCCAGCCGAGCCCGACCGTGTCGCTCAATCCGGAATTCGCCTGGACGGTGGGCCTGTCGGTCAACACGGACCGCGCCGGTTTGTGCCTGATGCCATTTGCTGGGCCGGCCGAAACGGTGTCCATCGACATTGGCGGACAGACCTTGACGGGCAGCCTAGACCGCATCCAGACGCGGCTGACCCAACTCCTCGACCAGCGCGGCGTTGCTGCCGAAAAGATCTTGGGGCTCAGCCTCGGCATTGCCGGCTACCGGATCGAGGGCACGGTCTACAACGCGCCGCTGCCCTTGCATGACTGGTCGCTGATCGAGCTGGGCCCGTTGCTGTCGCGCCGCTTCAACCTGCCGGTCTGGGTGGAAAACGGGGCCAGCACCGCCGCCGTTGGCGAGGCGATGCTGGGCGTCGGCCGCCACATCCAGAGCTTTGCCTATCTGTCGTTCAACTACGGCTTCGGCGGCGGGCTGATCCTGAACGGCGAGCTTTATGCCGGCTCGAATGGCAACGCCGGCGAGTTCAGTGGCCTGGCCGATGCGGAAGGGCACAAGCGACGCCCCGCCCTTCACCTGCTCATCGCTCGTCTCGAGGCCGAAGGCATGCATGTGCCGAGCCTGGAATGGCTGAGGCGCAACTTCCGTGCCGACTGGCCCGGCGTAGAAGCCTGGGTCGATGACGTCACGCCCTTCACCAACACGCTGCTCAACGCCATCTGGTCGGTGATCGACCCGCAGGCCATCGTCTTCGGCGGTGAAGTGCCGCGCAAGCTCGCAGACATGCTGATCGAGCGCGTCACTTTCAACAACAGCCCGCGCTACGGCAACCGCCGCCGGACGCCCAAGCTCATCGTCTCCGACCTCGAAGGCGAACCCTCTGCCGTCGGCGCCGCCGCCCTGCCCTTCAAGACCTGCGTCTTTTGAGCAATCCGGCCGGTCGCGATCTGTCTTGGCGTTTGTCTCTCGGCTCCCGCCCCATTTTCAGCATCTCGTCTTCAACACGCCGTTTCCAGAAACCGTGACATTGCCAGTTTCAATCTATATCTGTAACGCCACCTAGTGCTGCTTTTGCCAAACGGAAACCCAACGCTCTCATGGCCCTCGAACTTCTGATTGTCGTTCTCCTCACCCTGCTCAACGGCCTTCTGGCCATGTCGGAACTGGCGGTCGTCTCGTCCCGTCCGGCGCGCCTGAGGGTCGCGGCTGAGGCTGGATCGCGCGGGGCGGCGACGGCGCTGCGGCTGCAGGAGGATCCCGGCCGGTTCCTGTCCTCGGTACAGATCGGCATCACCCTGGTCGGCGTCCTGTCCGGCGCCTTCTCCGGCGCGACGCTTGGCGAGCGCCTGTCTGGCTTCCTGCTCACGCAAGGGGTGAGCGCGCCGCTGGCGGACGGGTTCGGTGTCGGCATCGTCGTCGTTGCCATCACCTATCTGTCGCTGATCATCGGCGAGTTGGTGCCCAAACAGGTCGCCCTGCGCAATCCCGAAGGCGTGGCCGCGCGGGTTGCCCCCTTGATGCTGCTCATATCGCGCGTGGCCGCACCGCTGGTGTTCTTGCTGAACGTATCGGGCAAGGCGGTTCTTGGTCTTTTGGGCCAAGGCGGTGAAACCGACGAGCGGGTGACGGAAGAGGAAGTGAAAAGCATCATCGCCGAAGCCGAAAGCGCCGGCGTGCTGGAAAGCGCCGAGCGCGACATGATCTCCGGCGTCATGCGCTTTGCCGACCGCACGGCACGCGCGCTGATGACCCCGCGCCGCGAGGTCGAAATCATCGACCTGTCCGATCCCCATGATGTCCTGCGCGCCCAGATCCGGGACACCCGGCGCACCCGCCTGCCGGTTCAGGACGGTGAGGCGGATGACATTGTCGGCGCCGTCCGCGTGCGCGACGTCATCGAGGCCTATGCTGCGAGCGACGAGCCGGACCTGCGCGCCCTGGTCCGCCCGGCCCCGATCGTCATCGACACAGCCCGCGCTCTTGACGTCCTCAAGGCCCTGCGCGCTGCCACGCTGCACATGGCGCTGGTGTTCGACGAGTACGGTCACTTCGAAGGTGTGATTTCCTCCAGCGACATTCTCGAAACCATCACCGGCGTGTTCCAGGACGAAGACAGCGATGACGAGCCCTCCTGCGTCCAGCGCGCCGACGGATCGTGGCTGGTCGCCGGCTGGATGCAGGTCGACGAAGCTGCGGACAAGCTCGGCCTGCCGGTCGACAAGGACCCCGACTTCGAAACGGTCGCCGGGCTGGTTCTCAGCGAACTGAATCACCTGCCGGTCGTCGGCGAGGTGTTCGACTATCGCGGCTGGCGCATCGAAGTCGTCGATCTCGACGGCCGCCGCATTGACAAGCTGCTGATGAGCCGGCTGGCGGACTGAAGCTGGGACTTCACACTCATTTAACTCTTCTCACAAAGGCGTGACATTAAAAGCAAACAGACACGGCAAACCCAAGAACGGGTTCAAGATATTATTAGAGCGTGTCGCGTTTAATTAGTTCCATATCCTGCGGCTTTGAAGAAGTTGTAGCATTCCTCATCGGTGAAGATG
>NZ_JBHYDX010000032.1:0-54482 GCF_051860505.1 Pannonibacter sp.
CTCTCTCAAGACCCGACCGCGCAAGAACAACGCCGACCACGCTTCCCTTCCTTCAAAACATAAATTGTCAAAGAACCTAACCACTTAACTGGTTAGCCGTCCGAAAGAACGAGGCCGCTTATCCGGTACATCGCACCGGCTGTCAAGCCGCATTTTCCAGAATTTTCGGGAAGCAACTCCCCGACGCCGGCGACGTTGCCGCCGTCGTTGAGCCAGCTTATAGGGGGCGACAGACCCAACCGTCAATCGCAAATTTTGAAAAAAGTCGCGCCGCGCAAAAATTTCTCCGCCCGGTCTGTGGATAAGACACTAACGGCAGCCTGAGTAACGAATTGAAATAAAATAGAAAAATCTTAGGCTGACTTATCAACACTCTGAGCAAAAGAAAATGTGCGGCGCTGCACGGTCCCCGGGGGCCTGGCAAAGATACGGAGGTCTTGTGCCTCGCCCCCTTGTCAGAAGCGGACAGAACGAGGTGTCCGGCATCCGGAATGGCAACGTATCAGGCTGTTTCGAACGCAACAGCGGTGGCAAGGCCGCCAACGGCCGCAATCGCGGCCAGCCCCCGTGTCCCTCCCCGCATCGCGGTCAGCTCCCGGACAAGGCGGACGGCCAGGATCGCGCCCGACGCCCCGATCGGATGCCCCCGCGCCAGCGCTCCGCCGCCGGCATTCACCGCCGCGCTGGCAAAGCCGAAGCCGGACAGGCAGGCCAGCGCCTGAACGGCAAAGGCTTCCATCAGTTCGACACGTCCCAAAGACGCAGCGGTCCAGCCGAGACGCTGAAGCAGGTCCGCCATCGCCCGACGCGGCACCCTTGCCGGATCAGCCGGATCACCGCCGCACATCGACGCGCCGCAATACCGGGCGAGGACCGGCCAGCCGCGCGATCGTGCCAGTTCCTCTGCGGCCAGCACCAGCATTGCTGCTGCATCGGCTTCGACAGCAATCGTTGCAGCAGTCAGACCGTGCAGCGGATCTCCGGCCAGAACAGGGGCGCGATCCAAAAGCGCGGGCCGCAAGGATCGGGTGAAGGCATCCCGTTCCAGCCCTGCCAGAGGAACCAGTTCCCTCGTCAAGCGTCCGTCAGACTGGGCTTGCAGCGCCCTCCCATGGCTGGCGCTGGCATACTGGTCCTGCGCTGCCCGGGTCCAGCCCTCGGCAGCGGCCAGACGCGCGGCGGCCTCGAGCGGATCCGGATCCCGCTCCGGATCGGCAACGAAGGCCGGGCGATCATAGGAAACGGCAGGCGCTCCCGGCCGCAAGGGACGGTGCTGACGGATCGGCGCCCGGCTGAAACTCTCGATGCCGCCGGCAAGGATCACATTGGCCTCCCCGGCTGCGATGCTCCGGGCGGCCAGCACCAGCGCATCAAGACCGCTGCAGCACTGCCGGTCCAGGGTGAGGCCGCTGACCCTGTCGTCAAGCCCGGCCGCAAGGGCGACAAGGCGCGCGGGATTGCCGCCAGCCCCCAGTGCATTGCCGAGAATGACTTCGGTGACCTCAGCGGCGGCAGGACCGGCGTCCTGGAGCACTGCCTTGAGGACCGGAACGCCGAGACCGGCGAGATCGAGCCGGGACAGGGCCCCACCGCGCGGGGCCACCGGCGAGCGCCGCGCCGCCACAATGACGACGGACCGGTTCATGCGCGACGCCCGTCAGAGGTTGGACTGGACTGGCGGTTTGCCTCCAGGCCAGTGCCCACGTCAGTGTCCGGGCCAGTGTCCGGGCCAACCTCACAGCCAGAACTCCGGGCCGCCTCGCGGGCCAGAACCAGCGCCTCGAGCTGAGGCAGGTCGATCTTGCCGCCCGAGGTCAAGGGAAAAGCCTCTAAGAGATGGAACCGGCGCGGGCATCTGGAGCGGCCGAGCGCGGCAAGGCAGAGCCGGCGCAGATATCCCGGATCCGGGGCGCGCTCCTCCTCGAACAGGATCGCCGCCACGGGAACCCGGCCGCGCAGCCGGTCGGGTACGCCGAAAACAGCGGCCAGGGCGACACCGCCCGCTTCCCGCAGCACCTGCTCGGCCTCTTCGGGAAACAGATTGAGCCCGGCGCTGACAAACATGCGCTTGTCGCGCCCCGCCAGATAGAGATTGCCGTCGGCATCGCGCCAGCCCCGGTCACCGATTGTGAGAAACTCGCCGTCCCAGCGCACTTCCGTGCCGCCACCACAAATGTACCCGGAAAACAGCAGCGGACTGCGCACGAAGATTGTCCCCGTCGCGGTGCGGCCCAAGTTGTCGAGGACCGCCGTGCCGCAGTCACGGCCAGCCTCATCGCGCAGGGAAATCTCGACACCGGGAAAAGGCTTGCCGACGGAGCCGATGGGGGCGGGCTGCGGATCTGCAGACAGGGTCAGGAAACTCATTTCCGAGGCGCCGTAGAACTCGGCAAGGCGGGTGTGTGGCAGCGCGGCGCGCAAGCTGGCTTTCTCGCCGGCGCCCCAGGCCGCTCCACTGACCAGGCAGAGCCGGAGACCGGGCAGTGCCAGTCCGAGCCGCGTGATCTCGCGCTGCATCAGCACAAGTTGGGTTGGCGTCGCGTAAAGAACCGTGATGTCGGACTGCGCAAGGCTGCGTGCCAGCCGCCCGGGCAGAAAGCTCTCGGCCAGGGTCACGCGCGCGCCGCAATGCAGTGCCTCGACGGCGCCGTAAAGATGCAGCGAATGGGCAAGACTGCCGGGCACCAGCACGTGATCCTCCGCACCGATGGCGAAGATCTGGCGGCTGAGGGCAAAGCTGTCAGTCCAGGACCGGTGGCTCCGGGCATAGCCCTTGGGCTCACCGGTCGAACCGGAGGTAAAGCCGGCATAAAAGAGATGATCGCGGGACGGCTGGGGCCAGTCAGTCCCGGGCACAGGCCCCCTCCGCAGTTCCGACAGCCGGGCGGCATCCAGGTACACTGCAGGCGCTGTGGCCGCACGGATGGCCGCCTTGCGCGGTGCGGGCCAGGCCGGGTCCAGCACCAGCGCCACTGCCCCGGCGCGGACAACCGCGAGAAAGGAGACAAGCAGGTCCAGCGGATCGGCAAGGTCCAGCGCAACACGGGGCTGGCGCGTCAGGGCATCGCGGCCATCGAATGGCAAGACGGCGCCAGACAAGGCCTCAGATACGACAAGGGCGCCCGCCAGCGTGCTGGCAAGCGCCCGGATTTCGGCGTCAAGCGCCAAGTAAGTCAGTTGCCGCGCGCCACAGGACAGCGCGACGGCGTCGGGGCGGGCTGCCGCATGTCCGGCAAGCGCAGCCCCGACGAAGCTCATCCGCGCGAGACCAGGGCACTCGGGAAACCGCGCGAGACCGTTTCCGCGACAACAGCGGTGATCGCTACCTTGATCAGGTCACCGGGGATGTAGACGGCGCTGCCAAGCAGGGCCTTGTCAAGCGACAGGCTTGCCATCAGGGCAACACCCGGCACGCCGAAGAGATAGACGACACCGATGCCACCAACGGCTGCGGCGGCAGCGGCGGCGGGCAGAACAGCCAGCTTGCGGCTGCGCTGCATGATCAGGCCGGCAACAAAGGCGCCGACCGGAAAGCCGATCAGGAAGCCGACCGAGGGACCGGCAAAAACGGCAAGCCCGCCCCGGCCACCGGACAGAAGCGGCGCGCCCAGCGCCACCAGGAACAGGAAGAGGCAGACGGCAAGGGCGCCGCGCACAGGCCCGAGCATGACGCCGGCCAGCATGACGCCGAGCGACTGGGCGGTGATTGGCACGCCGCCGAGGAAAGGAATGGCAAAGGGCGGCAGAAGCCCCAGCACCGCGATCAGCGCGGCGTAGAAGGCGATCTGCACAAGGTTGTGGTCCCGTGAATCGGACATCAGTTTCTCCATGTCAGCCGCCAGTCTCGCGAGAACCGAGGCCTGGACGGCAGGGCCACTGGCAACAGGCGCGTGGCTGGACCCGCTCCTCATACCGGCAGTCCGGGGATCAGGCAAATCGGCAAAGCAGCGGAGGGGCGCCTAATGCTTCAGGACCAGCGGCGTGGCGGACGCGCCGGTGCACAGCGGCCAAGGCCATCGGCACCGCCGCGGGCAATCAGCGCTTCGGCGACATGATCGGACAGTTTCAGCGCTTGCAAGGCCAGCGGCGCAATCAGGCGCCAACTGGACGGGCGCCCGGTGCGCGCGCGCCAGGCCTCGGACAAGGCGGCATAGACCGCCAGCAGAACCGGGACGAAACGCAGCACCAATGTCACCGCCAGAGCCGGCCGGCGGGGGGATATGCCGACAAGGGCAAGAGGCCGGAACATCGGCGCAACTGCAGCCATCATGTCGTCCATCCGCGTTGTCAGCGTCACGAGATTGGCGAGCAGCACCATGGTGAGAAGCCGCAAGACAACGGTGACACCTTCCATGGCCGAGCCGGTGACCCCATGCAGAAGCAGCAGGATCACAAGGATTGGCACCAGCGGACGAACAAGCTGCACCTGGCGCAGGCCCTCGCGCCCAAGCAAGGCATAGAGAACGAGGGCAAGGACAAGCACGCCGGCCAGCACCAGCGGCTGGGCCACCGGCATCAGCACCGCACTGACGAGGGCAAGCAGCACCAGCTTCGCCCCGGCCGGCAGCCGGTGCAGAAAACTCTTGCCGGGAAGATAGAGCGAGAGCATCGCCGCACCTCCGCTCAGATGGAATCGGCAACGGCGGCAGCGCGCCGGTCAATGTCGTCCACATAGGCCGGCAGCACGGTGCCCGGCTCCCCGTCCATGCGCAGCAGACCGTCCTCGATCCACAGCACCCGGTCGAACCCCTGAATGAGCTGCAGATCGTGGCTGACCATGACCAGCTTTTGCGGCAGGGCGACGAGACGGCGCATCAGCTGCCGCGTGGCCAGGCCATCAAGGCTGGCGAAGGGCTCGTCCAGGACGACGAGATCCGGCCGCATGACCAGAACCGACAGGATGCAGACCAGTTGCTTCTGACCTTCGGAAAGATCATGAAACGGCCGCTCGGCCAGCGCCGCGCAACCGTGCTGGGCGAGGAATTTCAGGGCCCCCGCCCGCGCCGCCACCCGATCCTCGCCGAGCTGGGTGAGACCGAAGCCAACCTCCTCCGCCACGGTTGGAAAGATCGCCTGGTGGTCCGGGTTCTGGAAAACAAAGCCGACATGGCGCGGCAGGTCTGCCCGAACAAGCCGCGTGTCAGCGCCATAAACTTGGACTTCACCGCTGTCTGGCAGCAGCAGGCCGTTGAGCAGGCGCACAAAACTGGATTTGCCCGAACCATTGAGACCGATGACGGCAACCCGCCGCTCGCTGAGCGTCAGGGACAGGCCGGAGAGAACCGTCTTGCCGGATCGCAGCAGCGTGACATTGGAAAAGACGGCGTAGTCCGCCCGGCGCGGATCGCAGGCAACTGTCGTCTCCCCATGCGCGTTTCTTGACCAGAATGCCATGTCCTGTCCGTATCCTTACCTTAGCCGCCCGCTTATTGCCGCCCTGTCCGGGCATGTCAAAGGCCGGCCTCCGGTCATGCCGGGCCAAGGTCTCAGATCTGGACCGGCAGGCTTTCCTTGCCGCCCCGCGTTGCGGCGTAATAGGCCCAGAACAGACGCGCTGCAACGCCGCGCCAGGGCGACCAGGCGGCGGCGATCGCATCCAGTGTTTTCGGATCGGGCCGCGCCTCCAGGCCGAATGCATCCCGGACCGCATTTTGCAACGCGACATCACCACTTGGAAAGATATCCGGATGGCCGGCACAGAAGAGCAGGAAAATGTCCGAGGTCCAGCGCCCGATGCCTTTGATGGCACAGAGCTGCGCTTCCGCGTCGGCGGCCGGCACGGTGGCAAGATGGCCGAGGTCGAGGCCCGCGGCGACAGCATCGGCCATCGCCCGCATCGTGCGGATCTTCGGCCGGGACAGACCGGCCCCGGCGAAATCCTCGTCGGTGAACCGGCTGAGGCTCTCTGCCTCAAGCGGCGAGACAAGGGCCTCGAGCCGGGCAAAAATCGCCCGGGCACTCGCAACAGACACCTGCTGCGAGACGACAATTCCGACCAGAGCGGCAAAATTCGCCTCGCGCCGGCGCAGCGGCACATCTCCGGCAATGGCCAAGACCTCGGCCAGGCGAGCGTCAAGCTCCGGTAACGCGGCAAGCCCGGTGGCAATGTCGTCCAGCGATTCGATTGGCTGCATTCGTCGCTCCTGTCAGATGCAGCGCAGCTTCCGCTATCTGAGCAAAGGGAGCAATGGTGACAGCCGGCCTGCAGCACACGCCGACAAATCTGCAGCAGGGCTTGCAAAGCGCTGGCGGACAGAAACAATGCCGGCATGATTGAGACCTTCCGCTTTGCCCCCTCGCCCAACGGCCATCTGCACCTTGGCCACGCGCTGTCGGCCTTGCTCAATCTCGACATGGCCCGGGCCGTGAATGGCCGCGTGCTGCTGCGCATCGAGGACATCGATACGGTTCGCTGCACGCCGGATCTCGTATCCGCGATGCTGGAGGACCTCGACTGGATCGGATTCGATGCTGACCCGCCGCACCGGCGGCAATCGGAGCATTTTGCCGACTACGCGGACGCCTTGCGGCGGCTGGACGCGATGGGACTGATCTACAAGGCCTTTCTCACCCGGACTGAAATCCGCCATGTGGTGGCGCAACGAGAGGCAGCAGGCCGACCATGGCCGCGCGATCCGGACGGGGCGCCGATCTACCCGGGGGATGCGTCACTGCTGTCGGAAAAAGACGTCGCAGCCCGTCTGGCGCAAGAAGAGCCTTATGCCCTGCGGCTTGACATGGCCCGGGCGCTGCAGATGGCGGGGACATTGCTTGACTGGCAGGAAACCGGCGCAGGACCGGCTGGCGAGAGCGGCCGGGTTACCGCCGATGCCTCGGCCTGGGGCGATGTCATCCTGGCGCGCAAGGACACGCCGACGTCCTATCACCTGTCCGTCGTCGTGGACGACGCGCGGCAAGGCATCAGCCACGTGGTGCGGGGACATGACCTGTTTCACGCCACCTCGGTGCACCGCCTGCTGCAACATCTGCTGGACCTGCCCGCCCCGATCTACCACCACCACCGACTGATCACCGGACCAGATGGGCGCAAACTGTCGAAATCGGCGGGCGATACGGGATTGCGTGATTTGCGGGACGCCGGATGGACGCCGGCAGACATCCGGGCCCGGATCGGGCTCTGACGCGACGCTTGCAACCTGGCTCAGCCGGCGATTGCACCGACCAGCCCCATCGCGTCCAGCACCATGACCCACAAGCCGCAGGTGAGAACGGCTGCGGCCGTCGTCAGGGTGATCGAATTGGCCGACATCGCATGGCCGGTGCCATAGCGGTTGGCAAAGATGAAAGCGTTGACACCCGTCGGGCAGGCTGCCGTCAGGGTCATCACCGCGACCCAGAGGGGGGGCAGCTGGAAAACATAAAGCCCGAGCCCCAGAACCACAGCCGGCATCAACGCGACCTTGATCAGGCTCAGCAGCACGCCGGGCAAGAGATTGCCGCGAATGCCGTAGAGCACCATGCTCATGCCGAGTGACAGCAGCGCGATCGGCAGCGACGTGGCCGAAATCCGGGTGAGGACATCCTCGAAAATGCCGCTCAGCGGCAGGCCGGACAGCCGCCAGAGCACGGAACAGAGGATGGCAATCACGATCGGGTTCTGCGCCAGGCTGATGACGATGGATCTGACAACGGCCAAGGGAGAACGCGCCTCGGCCATACCATCGAGGGCAGCCGCCCGCTCCATCAGGATCGCGGTGACAATCGTCATGACCGGCAGATGCACGGAAATAAGCAGGATCAGTGGCACGAGGCCATCCTTGCCGAAGACGGCTGAAACCAGCGGAATTCCAACCATCACTGTATTGGCAAAGCCGGCCGAGATTCCACCAATGACCCCCGCCCGGGCTTCGCGGGCAAACAGCCGGCGGATCACCAGGGTGCCGGTGGTCCAGGCAACGGCGACACCACCGAAATAGGTCAGCCACATCGCCCACGGCGACGCATCGCCAATTGAAACAACCGCAAGCGTCTTGAAGATCAGGACCGGGATCGCGATGACATAGACAAACTGGCCCAGCGCCTCGCCGACGACGGCAGACAGAATTCCCGTTCGGGCCGTGGCATAGCCGATCCCCACCAGCAAAAACACGGGCAGGACGATGGTGAAAACCTGTGCAAACATCGGCACCCTGCGCCTGACAGAACTTGTGAGGATTTTTCGCCACACAGCCGGGCAGCGTGGACCAGACGAGCCGCCCGTGCGACACTTAAGTGGTGTGCAACGCACCGCAAAACCTTAGTCACGCCCTTTGAGCCGGTCAACCGGACAGGTCAGGGCATCCAGACCGGATCAACCACCGCATGACTGACGAGGGCAGCGACACGGATGCGGCCGACCGTAGTGCCGAGGCTGAACTGGCACTCGTTGCCCATGACTTGCGCACGCCGCTGAATGCCATGCGCCTGACGGCGGAACTCATCGCACAAGGGCCGCTGCAACCGCAGCAGCAGGAACGGCTCGGCATCCTGCTCGATGCCATCGATGCGCTGAGCGCCATGACAGGCGATCTGATCCAGCGTGGACGCCCGAGGCAAGGCAACGGCCCCCAGAGGCCAAACGAAGATGCGCGATTGATCCTGCAAAGCGTGCATGACCTCTTCGCCGCTGTTGCCGAGCGCAAGCGCCTCGACCTCATTGTCACACTGACTGAGCAACCTTTGCTGCTGACACAGCAGGTGGCCATCGCCTTCCGCCGCATTGTGACGATGCTCCTCGACAATGCCCTGAAGTACACCCAGCGCGGCAGCATCCGGCTTGACTTGGCTCCCGCTGGCGAACCCGGGCAATTGCTGCTTGTTGTCACAGATACGGGGCCGGGCATCGATGTGCTGGAACGCTCCAGGCTGTTCCGGCCGTTCACCCGGGGCACGGCCGGACGCGCGGGCGGCAGTGGGTCGGGGCTCGGACTTTGGGGGGCACGGGCGCTGGTTGAACAGACCGGCGGGCACCTCGACCTGACCACCGCACCAGGCGGTGGCTGCCGCTTTGCCATCGAGTTGCCTCTGGCAGTTCGCACGAGCGAAGGAGCGACCGCGTCGCGCGAAGCCAATGTCGAGGCGCATGTTCTGATCGTTGACGACAACGACACCAACCGGCGACTTCTCTCCGCCTTGCTGGAATCCTTTGCCATGACCAGCGACCAGGCCGGCAGCGGCGCTGCGGCCGTCGCGATGGCCGCACGGACCCCCTATGACGCGGTGCTGATGGACCTGCACATGCCGGGCATGACCGGAATGGAGGCGGCCGAAGCCCTGCGGCATGGACCGGATGGTGCGAGACTGCCGCTGATCGCCGTGACTGCGGCCCTCGAGGCAGTTGGCGACCGGCGTCTGCGGCAAGCCGGATTCCAGGAAGTTCTGGCCAAGCCGTTGTCCCCCTCGCATCTGTATCAGGCGCTTGAACTTGCCCGCCAACGGCGCAAGCTGCGCCTGGCCGAACTGAGCGTCGAGGCCTGAAAAAACAGTCAGGTGACGATCCGCAGTGCCCATTCGACGGCATCTTCCAGCCGGTCGTTGCCCCAATAGAGTTCACCGTCTTCGGTGACGAAACTCGGCGCCCCGAAAATGCCGAGAGTTTCGGCTTCGGCAACAGCGGCTCGAAGGCCGATCTTGACCTCGATGCTGTCGGCCGCCGCCATCACCGCCCGGGCATCCGCGCCAAGGTCCAGCAGCAGAGCGGCGATCAGGGCCGGATCGGAAATGTCGCGGCCTTCGCCGAATTCAGCCATGAATACAGCGCGAATGAACGCACCAGCCCAGTCCGCCTTGCGATTGGCATGGGCAATCCGCGCGGCAATCAGGCCATTCTGCGGGAACGGGTCTGGCTGGACGAGCGGCAGGCCGGCTTCTTCGGTCATTCGATCCATCTCGCGCCACATGTAGCGGCCCTTGGCTGGAAAAAGGTTGAACGGCGAGGTCGACCAACCCTGGCGGCTGAAGATGGGGCCCAGCAGGAAGGGCCGCCACGCGAGATCAAGACCGCGGTCCCTTGCCACCGTTTCGATGCGCATGGCGGTCAAGTAACTGTAGGTGGAGCCGAAATCGAACCAGAAGGAGAGTTTGGGCCGTTGCGCAGTCATGCTTGCTCTCCCACATGCGGGGCGGAAAGGACGGTCTCGCCGTCGCTGAAGAATTCAGATATTGAAGCCAGATGTCAGACAGGATCCGGATGTACCGCGAAAACGTTGGACGCGGAATGGCCCGCTTCGGTGGATGGGTCACCCGCCATCCCTTTCGTGCGACCCTTCTCTACATCGCGCTTGTGTCAGGCATATTCCTTGCTTTTCCGGGACTTGACCTGGCTGCAAGCGGCGTTTTCCATGATCCCGCGCTCGGCTTTTTCGCGCAAGGCGAACCTATCCTGCGCAAGCTCCGCTACCTTGGACCGCATATTGTCCAGATAATCGCGATTGTCAGCATCGGTGTCCTCTTGCTGAAGCTGCTCCTGCCGGGACGGGCACCGGTCATGCCCTTGAGAACACCGGTGTTTCTGCTGACAACGCTGATCCTGGGGCCAGGGCTGGTGGTCAATGCGCTGCTGAAGAACACCTGGGGCCGACCACGCCCGGTGATGGTGGAGCAGTTCGGCGGCGACATGCCCTATATCCCGGTCTGGCTGCCGAGCAACTGGTGCGACACCAACTGTTCCTTCGTCTCTGGCGAAGGGTCGGCGAGTGTCTGGCTGCTGACATTGGTGTTCATTGCACCGAAGGCCTGGCGCCCCGTGATCGTGGCCGCACTCGTGCCCTTGATCCTGGCCCTGTCCGCCAACAGGGTCGCGTTCGGAGGGCATTTTCTCTCCGACACGCTGCTGTCCTGGGGCGTGACTTTCCTTGTTATTCTGAGCGTTTATCACATCCTCTACCGTCGCCCCGGCCGCTGGTTGACCGACGAGGGACTTGACGAGGCGCTGACAAAGGCCGGACGTGCGCTGCAGCGCGCCGTTGCCGCCGTCACCACAACGGCATCGATCCGGGCCCGGTCCTTCCTGACAAAGTTCCGTTGAACCGGCCAGCCGTCAGACGCGAATTCCGATCTCTTCGGCCACCCGACGCGCACCGTCCTCCACCATCCGGAACACCGTCTCGAAGCCGGTCGGACCGCCATAATAAGGATCCGGCACGTCGCAGGGCGGGGCATCGAGGAACAGGCGCACCGTTGCTGTCGACTGGGCCGGCGCCATCCGGTTGAGATCCGACAAATTGCTGCCATCCATCGCCAAGATCAGGTCAAAGCGGGAGAAATCCGCGCCAATAACCTGCCGCGCCTTCTGGCCCGAAATATCGATGCCATGGCGGGCTGCAACCGCGATCGAACGGGGGTCCGGCGCCTCGCCCTGATGCCAGGCTCCGGTGCCAGCCGAATCGACCAGCAACGGTTCCCCGCCGGTGTGATGGCGGGTGAGATGACGAAACACGCCTTCAGCGAGCGGCGAGCGGCATATGTTGCCAAGGCAGACGAAGAGGACGGCAGGCATGGGCAGGTCCCGGCTGGCAGCTGAAGCGGTCGGTCCTTATATTCAGCGGCAACGGCGGCCGATGGCAAGCCGCGATCCGGGCAAAGGAGGCAAGGCATGGCGGAGCGACTGACTGCGGAGGCGCGTGAGCGGGAACTGGCGAAGCTGCCGCACTGGACTTTGGTCGATGGCCGGGAGGCCATCCACCGGCGCCTGGTGTTCGCCGACTTCTCGACGGCGTTCGCGTTCATGACGAAAGTGGCGCTGATGGCGGAAAAGATGGACCATCACCCCGAGTGGTCGAATGTTTACCGCACAGTCGACGTCACCCTGTCCACGCATGATGCAGGCGGGCTGACCGAGCTGGATGTGAAACTCGCTCGCAAGATCGACAAGGCCGCAGCCGGAACTGCAGCGGCCTGACCGTCAGGGGCGGTTGCCTTTCTCGATCGTGAACCGGATGATGTCGCCCTGGCGGTCCTGGGCAATCAGGCGATGACCATCCTCGTTGCACATGTGCGGAACATCGAGAACGGACATCGGATCGCTCGCTTCGACAACAAGCCGCGCGCCAGCCTCCAGGCGCATAAGAGCCTGTCGTGTACGCAGAACCGGAAGCGGGCACTTGAGGCCCTTCAGATCAAGACTGTGGCTGGACGTCATGCGTCCGTTCTGGGGGAGCCGCCCTGCCCCGTCAAGCATCCAGCAGAGAAGGAAACAGGCATGAGCGTGAATTCTATCGACCTCGACCCCTTGAGTGTTCTGGAGTTCTGGTGGCAGGCGGGGCCGAGCAAATGGTTTGCCCGCGATGATGCCTTCGACCATCAGATCCGCGACCGGTTTCTTTCGCACATGGATGCGGCCAAGGCGGGCGATCTCGACACATGGCTCGACACGCCACATGGCGCCCTGGCGCTGATCATTCTGACGGACCAGTTCCCCCGCAACGTCTACCGCAACGATCCGCGCGCCTTTGCAGCAGACCCCAAGGCCTGCGACGTCGCCGATATCGCATTGTCCCGCAGCTTTGACCTCGCCTTTCCCAAGTCGGTCCGTGTGTTTTTCTATCTTCCCTATGAACACGCCGAAGACATCGACCTGCAGGAAAAAGCCGTCGACCTATGCCGGCGCACCGGCGAGCAGACCTATTATCACTATGCCCTGCTGCACATGGATGTGATCCGCAGGTTCGGCCGTTTCCCCCATCGCAACACGGTGCTTGGCCGGGAAACCACAGCGGCAGAAGCGGCCTATCTGGCCGATGGCGGCTTTTCAGCCTGACATCAGCGGCGCGCCCAAAACTTGGGCACGCCCAAAGATGATTCAGGAAGTGATCACAAAATAGGCATTTTTAGTTCTCTGCCTGCAAAACAGGCAGTTTGCCTGCAGTATTCTTTTGCAACGCAGCACAATCCTGCCGCGACTGCCTGGATTGTCCCTCCAGACCCCGCAGAAAGCCTCGACTTTTTCCCGCCTCCGGCAAAGTGGCACGGTCCTTGTTTAAGAGATCATGAAGCCGGCCCGACCCAGGGCGGCTGTCACGGCGCGAAAGCCCCTGACAGCCCCCGCCCCGGGCCCGGTGGCCAAGCCGCGCAACGGGCGCGGCGAACGAGGGGAAACGGGAAACGAGCATGAAAATCGTGATGGCCATCATCAAGCCGTTCAAGCTCGACGAGGTGCGCGACGCCCTCACGAGCATCGGCGTTCACGGACTTACTGTCACTGAAGTCAAAGGCTACGGCCGCCAGAAAGGTCACACCGAGATCTATCGCGGCGCCGAGTATGCCGTGAACTTCCTGCCCAAGCTGAAGATCGAGGTCGCCGTATCGGGCGAAACCGCAGACCGGGTCGTGGAAGCAATCACCACCGCTGCCAAGACCGGCCAGATCGGCGACGGCAAGATCTTTGTCTATTCCATCGAACAGGCGGTCCGCATTCGCACAGGCGAGTCGGACACAGATGCGCTCTGACGTATGAGGGGTTGAGTAACATGAAGAAAATTCTCGCATACGGCGCCTGCGCGCTGGCTGTCCTCGGAGCGACCATCGATCCGTCCCTCGCCCAGGACCAGACTGCTGCGGCAACAGAAGCCGCACCGGAATTCGCCAAGGCAGCTGACGTTGCCTATATCTTCAACACCTTGTTGTTCCTCATCGGCGGCTTCCTCGTCATGTTTATGGCGGCCGGCTTTGCCATGCTCGAGGCGGGCCTGGTCCGCTCGAAAAACGTGTCGATGCA
The DNA here is from genome assembly GCF_051860505.1 of Pannonibacter sp. Taxonomy (NCBI): domain Bacteria; kingdom Pseudomonadati; phylum Pseudomonadota; class Alphaproteobacteria; order Hyphomicrobiales; family Stappiaceae; genus Pannonibacter; species Pannonibacter sp. The sequence continues at coordinate 13,715 of NZ_JBHYDX010000032.1, forward strand.
GTGCCTGAAGAACATCGCCCTCTACTCGGTGGCGGGCCTGATGTTCTGGATCACCGGCTACAGCCTGATGTACTCGGGCGTCGACGGCGGCTTCATGGGCTCCTTCGGTCCCTACGCCTTCGATCCGGTCGGCGGCAACAATCTCGACACCGGATATTCGACCGCGTCAGACTGGTTCTTCCAGATGGTGTTCTGCGCCACGACCGCCTCGATCGTCTCCGGCACACTGGCCGAACGCATCAAGCTGTGGCCGTTCATGCTGTTCACGGTTCTCCTGACCGGCATCCTGTATCCGATTGCCGGCTCCTGGGTCTGGGGCGGCGGCTGGCTGAAAGGCATGGGTTTCTCGGACTTCGCCGGCTCGACCCTGGTTCACTCGGTCGGCGGCTGGGCCGCACTTGCCGGTGCCCTGATCCTGGGCGCACGCAAGGGCAAGTACACGGCAACCGGGCAGGTTATCCCGATGCCGGGCTCGTCGATCCCGCTCGCGACACTCGGCACCTTCATCCTGTGGCTCGGCTGGTTCGGCTTCAATGGCGCATCGCAGCTCGCCATGGGCACGATCAATGACGTTTCCGACATCTCCCGCATCTTCGCCAACACCAACATGGCGGCGGCAGCCGGCGTCGTTGTCGCGATGGCGCTGACGCAGGTCCTCTACAAGAAGGTCGACGTGACCATGGCCCTGAACGGCGCTCTTGCCGGCCTGGTCTCCATCACGGCCGAACCGCTCGCCCCCAGCGTCTGGCAGGCCGTGTTCATCGGCGGCGTCGGCGGTGCAATTGTTGTCTTTGCCGTTCCGCTGCTCGACAAGCTGAAAATCGACGATGTGGTCGGTGCAATCCCGGTTCACCTGCTCTGCGGCATCTGGGGCACGCTGATCGTTCCGCTGTCCAATGACGGCACGTCCTACGGCACCCAGTTCATCGGCATCCTTGCCTATGGCGTCTTCATCTTCGTTGCCTCGGCCATCCTGTGGACCATCCTCAAGTCCACGATCGGGATCCGCGTCAGCCCCGAAGAAGAAGCCCTCGGCCTCGACAAGGTGGAAATCGGCGTCGAAGCCTATCCGGAGTTCGGCCAGGGTTCCGCCCGGATGTAATCCAGACCTCCCAAGCGAATGGTCGTACTCGGCCACACCTTTGAAGCCCGGGGTTCGCCCCGGGCTTTTTTTGTCGGCAGCAAAGCTCGACCTCGACCTCGGCATCCGGCCAAGCGATGCGCCGAGCCGGCGCCGGAGAGCCGAGGTAAAATATTTCAATGAGTTGTCACCCGAGAGGCTTTGGCTCTCCGGTCCCGGGTCTTCGCTTCGCTGCGCCCGGGATGACGATTGTGGGTGTGTCCGCAGTCTGGACCCGGGGATTGCTCCAGGCTTTTCGAGGCGGCAAAGCTTGGACCATGCGTGATCAGCGAAAAGCCGCAGCGGGACGGCTCTGCATCACACGTTCAAAGCACCACGATTCCGGAGTGCTTGGCCTTGTGTTCCGGTTCAACATGGATGGTGACGCGGGCGCCGGGAAGAGCTTCCGCGATGGCCTGCTCGATCCGGTCGCAAATGTCATGCGCTGCAACGACGGTCATCTCGCCGGGAACCACCAGATGGAAATCAACGAAGGTGAGCTTTCCGGCAAGGCGTGTGCGCATGTCATGCGCTTCGATTGCGCCGACGCCATGCTCGGAAATCAGGCCGCGCAACTTCTCCTGAACATCGCCAGAGGCCGCCTCGTCCATCAACCCGCTGACAGACTCCTTCATCAAGATCCAGCCCGACCACAGGACATTCAGACCGACGAGACCGGCCAGCAGGGCATCGAACTGCTGCCATCCGGTCAGCCAGACCAGCCCGACGCCAACGAGGACAGCAACCGAGGTCGCGACATCGGTAAAAAGATGGCGGCCATCCGCAGCCAAAGCAGGTGAGCTATGGGCGCGGCCGAATCGCACGAGATAGAACGCCCAGCCGGCATTGATCACGCTGGCCAACGCGTTCATGCCAAGACCTTGCCAGGTGTAATCGGCCGGGACCGGGGCCTGCAGCCCGCGCCAGGCCGCCTCGAAGATCGACAGCGCAGCAAGCACGATCATCACGCCCACCAGAACGGCCGCGAAATACTCGGCCTTGTCATGGCCATAGGGGTGATTGGAATCCGCCGGCTTGGAGGCGAACCAGACCGCAACCAGCGCCGCGACGGATGAGGCGACGTTGACGATCGATTCAAGCGCATCCGAATAAAGGGCGATGGATCCAGTCAGGGCGTAGGCGAAATATTTCAACCCCAGTACGCCGAGACCGATCAGGACACTGCCCAGGGCAATGCGTACACGCAGGCTCATGGGTCCCCCTTGCAAGGCTCGCGAACAGGCCGGCAGGGACAGGCGCGGCCCGGCCGGGGTGCCTTCCGGCGGGGACAGGCCTAGCAGCTTTCAATGAAGAAACAAGAAGCGGGTGGCACTCAGCCGGATTACATCCCGTTATCCCACAGCATACCGGCCGCGCCGATGATCCTGCCGGGGCCATCTTCGCCGGTCAGCTGGATAAGGACGACGCATTTCTCGCCGCCGGTTTTCTTCAGCTCGACGCGCGGCATGCGGAAGGTTTCGCTGCCACCGGACCACATGCCAACCGTCTGCTGGCGCCGGACGACATTCGCATAAGTGATGGTGCGGCCGCTGTTTTCGCCGCGCTCCACCGTAATTTCCTCGCGCGGGCTGACCTGCAGGATCGACACAGACGCCATGCGCGCCCCTTTCGGCAGCAGACCCGCCACGGAGACTTCAAGCGCATCTGGGGTGTAGCGAAGGGTCACGTCTGCGGTCAGCGGATCCGCGCGCTCCAGCGCATCGGCCAGGGCCTTGCTGTTCGAGCCGACCACGTGCTGCTCGCCATTGACGACAATCTGCGGGGTGTAGACAGAACGGTCGCCGCGCCGGGCGGCATAGGCGCGCTGGCGCTCGGAATTCCCTGGCGAGGCGAGCGTGTCCTTCCAGCCAAGGTAATCCCAATAGTCAACCGGCAGGGTGAGCGCGAGCACATCGGGGTCTGACGCCAGGCCGGTGACGATCTCGTCGGCCGGCGGGCAGGAGGAACAGCCCTGGCTGGTGAACAGTTCGATGACGCGGGTGGGGCCAGCAAGCGCTGATCCGGGGAGAAGAGCGACGGCAAGCGCTGCAAGGACCAGACCGAGGCTCGCGCAGCGGACAGGTCGATGCCGGCTGCGCACCGATGCGGCGCGGGTGGCAAGCCGTTGCCAGCATCCCGGTTGTGCAGCTGAATTCATGTCCGAACCACCCACTGATATGCCCTGTCCCTGCCGGCACGATACGCCGACCTGACATCCTGTCCAGTCACGAGCGGGTGAGACATTTCACCGGTTTGTGTGATCCGGAACCCGGACCAGCACACCGGGTCAGGTTCGCGGCAGGCCCAGCACCCGCTCGAGCTGCGGCAGGAAGACATCCCGGTAACTCTCCGGCGTCAGCGGGCCAATATACTTGAACCGGATCACTCCGGCCGCATCGATGATGTAGGTTTCCGGCACCCCGTAGACACCCCACTCGATGGCCGCACGGCCCGTGTCATCGGCGCCGATCCGGTCAAAGGGATTGCCGAGGCTGCCGAGAAAGCGGCGGGCGTTTTCCGGCTTGTCCTTGTAGTTGATGGCGAACAGGCGGACGCGATCATCCTGGCCGAGTTGCTCCAGCAGCGGATGCTCCTGGCGGCAGGGCACGCACCAGGAGGCAAAGACATTGACCACGGTGACGCCGCCGGTCAGATCCGCGCCGGAAAAGCCGGGGATCTGCTGACCGTCCCGCATCAGGCCTTCGACCGGGCCGAGCGCCATCGTAGGAGCCGGCTTGTCGAGCAGGGCCGAGGGAATGGTCGAGGGATCGCGGCCAAGGACGAGCTGGAACAGGAACAGACCCGCCAGCGCCAGAAACACGACCAGCGGCAACAGGGCGAACAGCGGCAGACGGCGGCGCGGGCCGGCCGGCGGCGTCTCTGCATCCGGGGCCGGGACGCTCATGCCTGTGTCCTTGTGCCGGAACGCCGGCCGATGCCCTGGGCCTCCAGATCGCGCAGCGCCGCCTCCTGACGGGCGCGGTCGATGCGGACCCAGGCAATGAGACCGATCACGACGGCCAGACAGATGCCATAGGACCACAGGATGAAGGCCGCATGCGGGCCAAGATCGAGAAATTCGAGAAGGGCCATGGGTTTACTCCGCAGCGGCAGATCGGACGGATGCCGTCGCCGTAGCCGGCCGGAGGGCAGCGGCACGCTGGCGCAGGGCCATCACCCGGCGGCGCAGGATCTCGTTCTGCATCGCCATCAGGTGCAGGACGAAGAACAGCAGCGTGAAGGCCAGGGCCATCACCAGCAGCGGCCACAGGATATCCGGGTGAATGGTCGGGCCATCCATGCGCATGACGCTGGCAGGCTGATGCAGCGTGTTCCACCAGTCGACGGAAAACTTGATGATCGGCAGGTTCAGCGCACCGACCAGGGTCAGGACAGCGGCTGCCTTGCCGGCCTTGATCGGGTCTTCCATCGTGCGCCACAGGGCCATCAGGCCCAGATACATGATGAACAGAACCAGCACCGAGGTCAGGCGGGCGTCCCATACCCAATACGTGCCCCACATCGGCTTGCCCCACAGGGAGCCGGTGATCAGCGACATAAAGGTGAAGGCAGCTCCGAGCGGCGCTGCGGCCTTGGCCGAGACATCAGCCAGCGGATGTTTCCAGACCAGCGTGCCAAGTGAGGACAGGGCCATGATCGAGTAGCACATCATCGCCAGCCAGGCGGCCGGCACATGGATATACATGATCCGCACGGTGTCGCCCTGCTGGTAGTCCTCCGGTGCCACGAAAAAGGCCATGTAGAGCCCAACGGCAAAGGCAAGGACGCAAAGCCCCGTCAGCCAGGGCAGAAGCGCGCGGCTGAGAGACAGGAAACGGGTCGGGTTCGCCAGATCGATGAGTGCCATGTAACCGTTCTAAACCGGAAGCCAGCTTGCGTCCATTGGCGCAAGCTTCACTTCATTGCGCAGGCGATGTAGGCGCGCCTTGTCCTGAATCAATCACGCGGCCCCGTCAATCAGCGGAAAAGCGCAGTGCAGCGGCTGCGGCAACCGGTCCCACCACGGCGGAAATCAGGCTGAGGGCACACAGGATCAGGAATGGCGTCATGAAGGGCATCGGCTCGCTGATGGCGGCATCGGCGGCGCTGACCCCGAAGATCAGCACCGGAATGGCCAGGGGCACGACGAGGACGGCCAGCAGCAAACCGCCACGCCGCAGCGAAACGGTCAGGGCCGCACCAATCGCGCCGATCAGCGTCAGCGCCGGCGTGCCGACGAGCAGCGTCAGCGTCACGGCACCGATGGCCACCGGCTCAAGGTTCAGGAACACGGCGAGCACGGGAGCTGCCAGCACCAGCGGCACGCCGGTCGCCACCCAGTGGGCGAGGCACTTGGCCAGCACCACCAGTTCCATCGGCCGCCCTGCCATCAGGACGAGATCAAGCGAGCCGTCGTCCCGGTCGGCCTGAAACAACCGGTCGAGACCCAGCAGCGTCGACAGCAGCGCACCGATCCACAGGATCGCCGGGCCGACGCGGGACAGGAGATTGAGATCCGGTCCCATGCCGAAAGGCACGACCGTGACGACTGCGAGAAAGAACAGGACGCCGATCAGAGCACCGCCGCCGACCCGAAGCGCCAGCCGCAGTTCACGGGCAACGAGGGCGGAAAACCAGCCACTCATGCCGGCTCCCCCTCTGTGTCCTCATGTGCGTCCGGTATCACGGAGGCCGAAAGATGCAGCGTCGTCGCGGGAGACAGCGCCAGCCTTGAATGCGTGGCCGTGATGATCAGCCCGCCGTCGGCAAGGTGTCCATTCATGAAGCCGAGCAACTGCGCCTCCGACGCCGTATCCAGCGCTGACGTCGGCTCATCCATCAGCCAGATCGGGCGCGGCGAGACGAACAGCCGGGCCAGCGCCAGCCGCCGTGTCTGTCCGGCGGAGAGATAGGCGGCCGGAAGGTTCACCGTGTGGCCAATCCCGAGGCGGTCGAGAATTTCTCGCGACGACAGGACCGTGCCCGCAAATCCCTGTGGCCGCGCCGGTGCGGTGAAGTCGCGCCAGAATTCGAGGTTTTCCATGACGGTCAGCGCCCGTTTGACCGCGCTGTCATGGCCGAAATAGTGGGCATGCTCGGCAACACTGCGCTCGGGCTCACCGCCCTCCAGCGTCAGCTGGCCTTCACCCGGCGGGACAAGACCTGCCAGCGTGCGCAGCAGCGTCGACTTGCCAACGCCATTTGCGCCCGTGATCACCAGCGCATGGCCGGCGGTCAAGGAGAACCCCAGCCCGGTAAAGACACGTCGTCCGCCCCGGTCGACAGCAAGATGTTCAGCGATCAGCTTCAGGGGACGGCTCCGCAGGTTGGTTCCGTCCTTGTTAGGGTGGGCTCCGGAGGATGGCAAGCAGCGAGTATTGCGTAGAGGGGAAGGGCGGCCCGAGTTCAGTCGCTCACCCGACTGCCATGCCCGTTTCTTAAACAAGGCCTCTCCGCCCCTCTCCCCCTCATGGGGAGGGGTGGGGGGGCACGGTGGCCGTTTGATCGCAAAGTGCGTGAAACACGCCCAGTCAGGAACGCAGGTTACCTGGATTGCAGTCTGTTCCCCCCACCCCCAACCCCTCCCCACGAGGGGGAGGGGGGCTGAGAGGCAGAGCCGAAAGCCAGCCATATGCATCCCCAAAGCACTTGCGGCCGCCCGGGTGGGCGGCCGCAATCTGGGTCAGACTGTCAGTCCGCTCAGAACTGGATCGAGCGGGCTGTCGCCATCTTTTCGAGCGGCGGGGAGAACTTGGTCAGGTCGATGCCTTCCACCGCTGCCTTGTACTCATCAATGTTCGGGGTGCGCCCGAGGATCGCGGCAAGGACAACGACCGGGGTCGAGGCAAGGAGGGATTCGCCCTTCTTCTCGGACGAGTCTTCCACGACGCGGCCCTGGAACAGGCGGGTCGAGGTGGCCAGAACGGTGTCGCCCTTGGCCGCCTTTTCCTGGTTGCCCATGCAGAGGTTGCAGCCCGGACGCTCGAGATACAGGATGTTCTCGTACTCGGTGCGGGCCTTGCTCTTGGGTGCGCTGTCGTCGAACTCAAAGCCGGAGTACTTCTGCAGCACATCCCAATCGCCCTCGGCCTTCAGCTCGTCGATGATGTTGTAGGTCGGCGCTGCCACCACCAGCGGGGCCTTGAACTCGACCTTGCCATTGGCCTTTTCGAGGTTCTTCAGCATCTGGGCGACGATCTTCATGTCGCCCTTGTGCACCATGCAGGAGCCGACGAAGCCGAGGTCGACCTTCTTCTCGCCGCCGTAGTAGGACACCGGACGGATCGTGTCGTGGGTGTAGCGCTTGGACACATCCGGGTTGTTGACGTCCGGGTCGGCGATCATCGGCTCGTCGATCTGGTCGAGATCGACGACGACTTCGGCGAAATACTTGGCGTTCTCGTCCGGAGCCAGCGCCGGCTTCTCGCCGGAACGGATCTCGGCAATGCGCCGGTCTGCCTTGGCAATCAGGCCCTTCAGCACGCCGGCGTCATTGTCCATGCCCTTGTCGATCATCACCTGGATGCGCGACTTGGCCAGTTCCAGCGAGCCGATCAGGGTGGCATCATCGGAGATGCAGATGGAGGCCTTGGCCTTCATCTCGGCAGACCAGTCGGTGAAGGTGAAGGCCTGGTCGGCGAGCAGCGTCCCGATATGCACTTCGATGACGCGGCCCTGGAAGACGTTGTCGCCGAACTGCTTCAGCATCTGCGCCTGGGTTGCATGCACCACGTCGCGGAAGTCGACGTGGTCCTTCATGGTTCCCTTGAACACCACCTTGACCGAGTCCGGGATCTGCATGGTGGCTTCACCGGTCGCAAGGGCCAGGGCCACGGTGCCGGAATCCGCACCGAAAGCCACGCCCTTGGACATGCGGGTGTGCGAATCGCCGCCGATGATGATGTCCCAGTCATCCACGGTGATGTCGTTCAGCACCTTGTGGATCACGTCGGTCATGGCGTGATAGTCGCCCTTGGGGTCACGCGCGGTGATCAGGCCGAACTTGTTCATGAAGCTCATCAGTTTCGGGATGTTGGCCTGCGCCTTCAGATCCCAGACCGAGGCCGTGTGGCAGCCGGACTGATAGGCGCCGTCAACCAGCGGCGAAATGACCGTTGCGGCCATCGCTTCCAGTTCCTGCGCCGTCATCAGGCCGGTGGTGTCCTGCGACCCGACGATGTTGACGCGCACGCGGGCGTCAGAGCCAGCATGAAGCACCTTGCCCGGCGCCACGCCGACCGCATTGCGATTGAAGATCTTCTCGACGGCGGTCAGGCCCTGGTCCGGATGGGAGACTTCCTTGGCGGGCGAGAACACGACCGGCGCCTCGATGCCCAGCGTCTCGGCCGCAAATGTCTGCAGCTTCTTGCCGAAGACGATGGCATAGGAGCCACCGGCGCGCATGGATTCCACCTTCTGCGGCCGGAATGAAGCTGCAACGTCAGCCAGTTCCTCGCTGCCGTCTTCGCTGAGAAGCTTCTTCGTCTTGGTGTTGATCTTCAGCACCGTGCCGGTGTCGACCGAGTATTTTTGCACCAGGATCGGGTTGCCGGCGTTGTCGATGATCGGATTGCCGTTCTCGTCCAGCTTCTTGACCCAGTTCTTCAGGTCGATGCCGATGCCGCCGGTCACGTCAACGGTGGTCAGGAAGATCGGCGAGATACCGTTGGTGCCGGCCACGATCGGAGCGATGTTGACGAAGGGAACATAGGGGCTGGCCGGCTTGCCGGTCCAAAGCGCCACGTTGTTGACGCCGGACATGCGCGAGGAGCCGACGCCCATGGTGCCCTTTTCGGCGATCATCATGACGCGCTTGTCGGGATGCTGCGCCTGCAACGCGCGGATTTCAGCCTGCGCGGCCTCCGAGATCATACACTTGCCATGCAGCTCGCGGTCCGAGCGCGAATGCGCCTGGTTGCCCGGCGACAGGAGGTCGGTGGAAATGTCACCTTCTGCGGCAACATAGGTGACGACCTTGATTTCATCCTCGACAGGCGGGAGCTTGGTGAAGAACTCGGCCTTGGCGTAGCTTTCCAGGATGTCGCGGGCGACCGGGTTGCCGGCCTCGAAAGCGACCTTCAGACGGTCGGTGTCAGCGGCATACAGATACACCTGGGTCTTCAGAACCTCGGCAGCATCACGGGCGATGGAGATATCCTCACCAAAGGCCAGGTCGAGCAGGACCTTGATCGACGGGCCACCCTTCATGTGCGACAGCAGCTCGAAGGCGAACGCGCGGGAGATTTCCGCAACCGTTTCGGTGCCGAGGACGATCTCCTTGAGGAACTGCGCCTTCTCGCCAGCCGCCGTCGTGGTGCCGGGAATGGTGTTGTAGATGAAGAACTTGAGGCAATCGGCGCGGTGTTCGCTGCCGAGGTCCTTGATGTGAGCGATCACTTCGCTGAGCAGCGCCGCATCCTCAATCGGCTTGGGATGCAGGCCCTGGCCCTTACGGGCTTCGATTTCTTTCAGATAGTCTTGATAGAGGCTCATGATGGTCCTGGAGTCCTTGTTCTTGTTAAGGCCCGCCTTGCGGAGCACCATTCGGACAGGCGCGCCGGGACAAGCGTGTTGGATGCGATTTTACGACCGTATACAATCGTATGCAATATGGTTTCGACCGTTCGCCGATGATCCTGCCTGATTGCGTCGTTTGCGTGTGAAACCTGTTTGTCCCGTCAAGATCAGCCCTAAATATCTGAACAAAGCGTGACGCTGGTGCGTCGCCGGCCCAGGGCGCAGAAATTGGCTGCGGCAGGGGTCCGACTCGCGGCGACGCCGGAAATTCGCTATAGGAACAACAACGCGCTTCTGTGTCCCGCTGCTCGCCCAAAGTGCATCAGCCAGGACGCGGCGGCAGCACGCGCAAGGCCCGACAAGAGGCCGAACGACCCGGCAAAAGCCGGGAAACCAGAGATCTTTGGTCCCCGGGCAGCCACACTCCCGACGCTGTGCCGGACGCAAGAGGAGAGCGCACGTCGTGACCCAGTCCCTCGACAGCTTCAAGTGCAAGAAGACCCTTGCGGTCAATGGCAAGACCTACACCTACTTCTCGATCCCCGAGGCCGAGAAGAACGGCCTTGCCGGCGTCTCGCGCCTGCCTGCCTCGCTCAAGGTGGTGCTGGAAAACCTGCTGCGCTTCGAAGACGGCCGGACGGTGAAAAGGCAAGACATTCTGGCTTGCGCTGAATGGCTGAAGACCCGCACGTCCGAGCACGAGATTTCCTATCGTCCGGCGCGTGTGCTGATGCAGGACTTCACCGGCGTTCCGGCCGTTGTGGATCTCGCCGCCATGCGCGATGCAGCCGTGAAGCTCGGCGGCGACCCGAAGAAGGTGAACCCGCTGGTGCCCGTCGATCTCGTCATCGACCACTCGGTGATGATCGACTATTTCGGCACGCGTGATGCCTTCACCCGCAATGTCGAGCTGGAGTACCAGCGCAACGGCGAGCGCTATGAGTTCCTGCGCTGGGGCCAGTCCGCCTTCGACAATTTCCGCGCCGTGCCGCCCGGCACCGGCATCTGCCATCAGGTCAACCTAGAATACCTGGCCCAGACCGTCTGGACCAAAGAGGAGGGCGGCGAAACCATCGCCTATCCCGACACGCTGGTCGGCACCGATTCGCACACCACGATGGTCAATGGCCTCGCCGTTCTTGGCTGGGGCGTCGGCGGCATCGAAGCGGAAGCCGCCATGCTTGGCCAGCCCATCTCGATGCTGATCCCGGAAGTCGTCGGCTTCAAGCTGACGGGCAAGCTGAACGAGGGCATCACCGCCACGGACCTGGTGCTGCGCGTCACCGAAATGCTGCGCAAGAAGGGCGTGGTCGGCAAGTTCGTCGAGTTCTTCGGCCCCGGCCTCGACAGTCTCAGCCTGGAAGACGCGGCCACCATCGCCAACATGGCGCCGGAATATGGCGCGACCTGCGGCTTCTTCCCCGTGGACCGGGAGACCCTTGGCTATCTGAAGGCGACCGGCCGCGATCCGCAGCGCGTTGCCCTGGTCGAAGTTTATTCGAAGGCGCAGGGCATGTTCCGCGACGCCGCCACGCCGGAGCCGGTGTTCACCGACACGCTGGAACTGGATATTTCTACCGTCGTCCCGGCGCTGTCCGGCCCGAAGCGGCCGCAGGACCGGGTCAATCTGGATGCGGTTGCAGCCGGTTTTGCCAAGACCATGGCGGACGAGTTCAAGAAGGCGGAGGAAATGGGCCGGCGCGTCGCCGTCGAGGGCCGGACGCATGACCTTGGCCATGGCGACGTCGTCATCGCCGCCATCACCTCCTGCACCAACACCTCCAACCCGAGCGTGCTGATCGGCGCGGGGCTCGTGGCGCGCAATGCCCGCCGCAAGGGCCTCACCGTGAAGCCCTGGGTGAAGACCTCGCTGGCACCGGGCTCCCAGGTGGTGACGGACTACCTCGCCAAGGCCGGCCTGCAGGAGGATCTCGATGCGCTGGGCTTCAACCTCGCCGGCTATGGCTGCACCACCTGCATCGGCAACTCGGGTCCGCTGGCGCCGGAACTGTCGAAGGCCGTCTCCGACAATGACCTCGTCGTCGCCGCCGTTCTCTCCGGCAACCGCAACTTCGAGGGCCGCGTGAACCCGGATGTGCGCGCCAATTACCTGGCCTCGCCGCCGCTGGTGGTGGCCTATGCCATTGCCGGCAGCATGACCATCAACGTCGCCACCGATCCGCTCGGCACGGATCAGGACGGCAACCCGGTCTATCTGAAGGACATCTGGCCAACGACCGGGGAGATCACCCAGCTGATCCGGACCTCGATCACCGATGACATGTTCCGCTCGCGCTATTCGGACGTGTTCAAGGGCGATGCCCATTGGCAGGCGATCAAGGTCGAAGGCGGCATGACCTACAAGTGGCCGGTTGCCTCCACCTATGTGGCCAATCCGCCCTATTTCGAGGGCATGACCATGGAGCCGAAGCCGCTGACCGACATCGAGAACGCGGCTGTTATGGGCCTGTTCCTCGATTCGATCACCACCGACCATATCTCGCCGGCCGGCAACATCAAGGCGAGCAGCCCGGCCGGCACCTATCTAGCCGAACACCAGGTGGCGGTGGCCGATTTCAACAGCTACGGCGCCCGCCGCGGCAACCATGAAGTCATGATGCGCGGTACATTCGCCAACATCCGCATCAAGAACCAGATGGTGCCGGGCGTCGAAGGCGGCGTCACCATGAAGGACGGCCAGCAGAAGTGGATCTATGACGCCTGCATGGAATACCAGGCCGAGGGCACGCCGCTGGTGATCTTCGCCGGCAAAGAATATGGCACCGGCTCCTCGCGCGACTGGGCGGCCAAGGGCACCAACCTTCTTGGTGTCCGCGCGGTCATCGCCCAGTCCTTCGAGCGCATCCACCGCTCCAACCTGGTCGGCATGGGCGTCATCCCGTTGACCTTCAAGGAGGGCGAGAGCTGGCAGTCGCACGGAATCACCGGCACGGAGCGCGTGACCATCAGGGGCATCGCCGACATCACGCCGCGCCAGATGATGGCTGTCGACGTCACCCGCGAAGATAGCACGTCCTTCGTCATCGAATGCCTCTGCCGGGTCGATACGCTGGACGAGCTGGAATACATCCGCGCCGGCGGCATCCTCCACTACGTCCTGCGCAACCTCGTCCGCAGCTGATGCGCAAGGCGGATAACAACGATAAAGGCCGCCTCGGAAGGGGCGGCCTTTTTCACAGTCTGTGGGCTTGCCGGAGCAACAGGCGAGGTCAGGCCCAGGGGCGGGACTGGGCGGCCTTGGCTTCGAAACTGTCGATCGAGGCGGCCTTTTCCATGGTCAGGCCGATGTCGTCGAGGCCGTTCATCAGGCAGTGCTTGCGGAACGGGTCGATCTCGAAACGGATCGTGCCGCCGTCCGGGCCCTTGATCTCCTGGGCTTCGAGGTCGACCGTCATGGTGGAGTTGGCGCCGCGCGAGGCGTCGTCGAGGAGCTTGTCGTGCTCCTCCTTGCTGACGACGACCGGCAGGATGCCGTTCTTGAAGCAGTTGTTGTAGAAGATGTCGGCGAAGGACGTGGAGATCACGCAGCGGATGCCGAAATCGAGCAGCGCCCAGGGGGCATGTTCACGCGAGGAGCCGCAGCCGAAATTGTCACCGGCCACGAGAATGCTGGCGCCCTTGTAGGCCGGCTTGTTCAGGACAAAATCGGCATTGTCCGAACCATCCTCGTTGTAGCGCATCTCGGAGAACAGCGCGGTGCCGAGGCCGGTGCGCTTGATCGTCTTCAGATACTGCTTCGGGATGATCATATCGGTGTCGATGTTGATGATCGGCAGCGGCGCAGCAACGCCGGTGAGCGTGGTGAACTTCAGCAAGGCGGTTACTCCAAGGTCTCTGGTCTTGTTTTTGTGGTCCGCCGTCAGGCGGAAAGGCTGGTGGTCGGATCAACGCCCAGCATCAGATTGAGGTTCTGGACAGCAGCGCCCGAGGCGCCCTTGCCGAGATTGTCATAGACGGCAATGACCGCAGCCTGGGCCCGGGCGTCATTGGCAAAGACGTAGAGCCGCAGGGAGTTGGTACCGTTCAGTGCCTCCGGGTTCAGTTCCGAAGCGCGGTCGAGCGGCGACAGCGGCGCAACCTCGACAAAGCCTCCGGACTGGCTGACGGACGCAAAATGATCGGCAATTGCCGCATGGATCTCGGCGCCCGTCGGCACCTTCGGCAGGCGGGCAAGGTTCAGCGGCACGCTGGTGATCATGCCCTTGTAGTAGTTGCCGACCGACGGCACGAACAACGGCGCACCGGCAAGGCCCGCATAAAGTTGCATCTCCGGCAGGTGCTTGTGGCCGAAGCCAAGGCCATAGGGCTGGAACACATTGGCAGATGCGCCGCGAGCCTCGTAGTCCTCGATCATCGACTTGCCGCCGCCGGAATAGCCGGAGATGCCGTTGACCGTGACCGGGAAATCAGCCGGCAGCAGGCCAGCAGAGACCAGCGGCCTGAGCGCCGCAATCACGCCCTGCGGCCAACAGCCCGGATTGGACACGCGCTTCGAGGCGGCAATAGCCGCCGGCTGCGCCTTGTCCATCTCGGCAAAGCCATAGGTCCAGCCGTCGGCAACCCGATAGGCGGTCGAGGCATCGATGACGGCGGTGGTGTCGTTGGTGACCAGCGACACGCTTTCCTTGGCCGCCTCGTCCGGCAGGCAGAGGATCGCCACATCGGCAGCGTTCAGCAATTCGGCGCGGGCTGAGAGATCCTTGCGGCGCTCCTGGGAAATGGACAGCAGCTCGATGTCGCGGCGCTCGGCAAGGCGCTCGCGGATCTGCAGACCCGTGGTTCCAGCCTCACCATCAATGAATACCCGCGCCACCATGGGCCTGTTCCTTTTCTGCACGCAAAATTCCACGTCAGCGGCGGGTTTTACACGCAATCGCCCAGCCTGTCACGGCGCGTGCCCTGTCTGACCGCGCACAGGAACTCAACGGGCCATTGAGTGATACTCATCATTCGGGCGCATGTCGGTGGCAGCCGCCACCCGGTTCGACATGTTGAAGAAGGCGGCAACGGAGGCGATATCCCAGATGTCCCGGTCGCTGAAACCGGCATCGCGCAGGGCCTGGCGGTCATGCTCCTCGATCTCGGCCGGGCGCTCCGTCAACTTTTGGGCGAAATCCAGCATGGCCCTCTGGCGCGGCGGCAGATCGGCGGCGCGGTAATTCATGACCATCAGCTCGCCCAGCTTCGGATCTTCGGAGAGCTGGCGCACAGCGGCACCATGGACGGTCAAACAATAGAAACAGCGGTTCACCGATGACACCACGACCGCAATCATTTCGCGTTCGAGCTTGCTCAGGGCCGAAGCGCCAAGCATCAGGTCGTTGTACATGTCGGTGAAGGCGCGCAATTTTGTATCATCGAAGGCGTAGGCAATCAGAACATTCGGAACAAGACCGAGCTTTTCCTGACATTTTTCAAAATACCGCTGCGTCGTCTCGCTAAATTCAGCCGCCCCCTGAAGGTCCAAGGCAATGACCGGCACGTTCGACATTTTGTAATCCCTCCCTGATATCGTCATTTTTTAGGCGATTTAGCCATTCTAGCATGCAGGCGACTGAGTCGCGGGCCAGGAGGAACATGATGCCGCACGCAAGGGAACACCGGAAAGCCGAACTGATTGCGGAGGTGCGGCAGGCACTTGCAAACGGGCAGCCGGGCCTGGCGGATTTCGCCGGGGAACTTTACCTGCGCGGCGCGGCAGAAGATCTCGTCGCCTACACGGCCGACGAACTGGCGGCCTTCGCCAAGGCCGCCTTCGAGGACTTCGAAATCCATACCCCCGGCACTCACCGGGTGACCGTAAGCAACCCCTCGTTCAAGGCCAAGGGCAAGATGGCCAACGAGGTGACGGTCATCGAGCTGGTCAACGACAACATGCCGTTCCTGGTCGATTCGGTGATGGCCGAACTGCAGGACAGCCGCCTGGAAGTGCATCTGGTGCTGCATCCGATCTACTCGGTGGCCCGCGATGCCGAAGGCCGGCTGATCTCGGCCGCCGGCCGCAAGAAGGCCGGCACCCGCGAGGACAACGAGGAAAGCCTCATCCACATTCATGTCGGCCGCATCGGCACGGAAGAGGGACGCAAGGCCCTGGCCGACCGGCTGAACACGATCATGAATGACGCCCGTGCCGCCGTCACAGACTGGAAGCCCATGCGCAAGCGGCTTACTGCTGCGATCAATACCTACAAGACGGCCGTGGTGAACGGGCGCGACGAGCTGTGGGAAGCGATCCATTTTCTGGAGTGGATGGCCAATGACAATTTCATCTTCCTCGGCATGCGCGATTACACCTTCAACGGCAGTGTCGAGGATGGCGAACTGACCCCGATTGACGGCAGCGGCCTCGGCACGCTGGCCGACCCTGATGTGCGCGTACTACGCCGGGGCAACGAATTCGTTCAGATCACACCGGAAATCCGCGAGTTCCTGAAGCGCCCCGATCCGCTGATCATTGCCAAGGCCAATGTGAAGAGCCGGGTGCATCGCCGCGTCTACATGGACTACATCGGCACCAAGCTCTTCGACGACAACGGCACGATGGTCGGTGAATTGCGGGTCGTCGGTCTGTTTGCCTCGACCGCCTACAATGAGCCGACCGGCAAGATCCCGTTCCTGCGCCGCAAGGTGGCAAGCGTGCTTGCCAAGGCTGGTCTCGATCCGGACAGCCATTCCGGCCGCGCACTGACCAACGTCATGGAAACCTTCCCGCGCGACGAGCTGTTCCAGATCGATCAGGAAACCCTGTTCGACTTCTCGATGTCGATCCTGCAGCTCGACGAGCGGCCACGCATCCGCGTGCTGGCCCGCGCCGAGAAGTTCGACCGTTACGTGTCGATCCTCTGCTACATCCCGCGTGACCGCTACACCACCGAGGTACGGCTCAATGTCGGCACCTATTTCGCCTCGGCCTTCGATGGCCGCCTGTCGGCCTGGTACGTGACTTACCCGGAAGGCCCGCTGGCGCGTGTTCACTTCATCATCGGCCGCGACAAGGGCAAGACCCCGGTGGTGGCGCAGGAAGATCTGGAACGCGCCGTCGCCTCCATCGTGCGCACCTGGCCCGACGGCCTGCGCGACGCCTTCAAGGAACAGTTTGACGTCGACACGGCGCACCGCCTGTCCGAGCGTTATGCCCTCGCCTTCCATGGTGGCTACAAGGAAGTTTACTCTGCCGAGATGGCAATGGCCGACGTGCTCAAGATCGAGACCCTGTCCGAGGAGCGCAGGACAACCATCACCTTCGCCCGCGCCTCGGCCAGCCAGGCCGAGCGGCTGTCGCTGAAGGTCTATAATCTCGGAGCCCCGATCCCGCTGTCGGCCCGCGTGCCGCTGCTGGAGAACATGGGCTTCCGGGTCATCAACGAACGCACCTACCGCATCACGCCGACGGACATGTCCATGTCCTACCTGCACGAGATGACGCTGGAGGCGAGCCGCAACGGCGCGTTCGACCTGACGGCCAACCTGAAGGACCGGCTGGAAGCCCTGTTCATGGCGGTCTGGTTGGGACAGGCGGAAAACGACGGCTACAACGCCCTGGTGCTGAACGCGGGCCTCGGCTGGCGCGACATCGCCATGCTGCGGGCCCTGTCGAAATACCTGCGTCAGGTCGGCATCCGCTACTCCGAAGACTACATGTGGACGACGCTGAACAACTATCCGGTCATTGCGGCCGCGCTGGTCGAACTGTTCCACATCCGCTTCAACCCGGCCCTCTCGGACAGCGACCGCACGCTGAAGACAGCCAAGCTGGAAGACGAGCTGAGCAGCGCTTTCGACGCGGTTGTCAGCCTGGATGATGACCGCATCCTGCGCCGGTTCCAGAATGTCATCGACGCAACGCTGCGGACCAATTTCTTCCAGCTCGGCAGCGACGGCAAACCGAAGCCGACCTTTGCCTTCAAAATCAACTCCCGCGCCATCGAGGACATGCCGCAGCCGCGGCCGTTCCGCGAAATCTCTGTCTACAGTCCCCGCGTCGAGGGCATTCACCTGCGCTTCGGCAAGGTGGCGCGTGGCGGCCTGCGCTGGTCTGACCGGCCGCAGGACTTCCGCACCGAAGTGCTGGGCCTCGTCAAGGCGCAGCAGGTGAAGAATGCGGTGATCGTGCCAGTCGGCTCCAAGGGCGGCTTCGTGCCCAAGCGCCTGCCGGTGGGCGGAGACCGTGAGGCGGTGTTTGCCGAAGGAACGGAAGCCTACAAGATCTTCATCGGATCGCTGCTGGACGTGACCGACAACCTCAAGGGCGACACCGTTTTGCCGCCGTTGGAGGTTGTGCGCCACGACGAGGACGATCCGTATCTGGTGGTCGCCGCCGACAAGGGCACCGCGACCTTCTCGGATACAGCCAACGGCATCTCGACGAGCCGCGACTTCTGGCTCGGTGACGCCTTCGCCTCGGGCGGTTCGGCCGGCTATGACCACAAGAAAATGGCCATCACGGCCCGTGGTGCGTGGGAAGCAGTCAAGCGCCACTTCCGCGAAATGAACCGCGATATCCAGCGGGAACCCTTCACGGTTGCCGGTGTTGGCGACATGTCGGGCGATGTCTTCGGCAATGGCATGCTGCTGTCGACGGAAATTCGGCTGGTGGCAGCCTTCGATCATCGCGACATCTTCCTTGATCCCAATCCGGACACGGAAACCAGCTTTGCCGAGCGGCAGCGGCTGTTCAACATGGGTCGATCATCCTGGGCGGACTACAACAGCGAGCTGATCTCCGCTGGCGGCGGCGTGTTCTCGCGCCAGCTCAAGTCGATCCCGCTCAGCGACGAGGTGCAGGCGATGCTCGGCCTTCACAAGGCCAAGGCAACGCCGCAGGAGGTGATGACGGCGATCCTGAAGCTTGATGTCGACCTGATGTGGTTCGGCGGCATCGGCACCTATATCCGCGCAAGCGGCGAGACCGATGCGGATGCCGGCGACCGCGCCAATGACGCCATCCGCATCACCGCCAAGGATGTGCGCGCCAAGGTGATTGGCGAAGGCGCCAACCTCGGCATGACCCAGCGGGCCCGCATCGAGTTCGGCCGCAAGGGTGGCCGCTCCAACTCCGACGCCATCGACAACTCTGCCGGCGTGAACTCGTCCGACATGGAGGTGAACATCAAGATCGCCTTCGGCGCGGCGGTGCAGGCGGGCAAGCTGGACATCCCGGCCCGCAACGTGATCCTGGCCGAAATGACCAATGAGGTCGCAGGACTGGTGCTGCGCAACAATTACCTGCAGACGCTGGCGATCTCGATGACCGAACGGCGCGGCATGGAGGATTTCGGCTATCAGGTGCGCATGATGCGCCAGCTTGAAAGCGCGGGACTGCTCGACCGGCAGGTCGAGTATCTGCCGGATGACGCTGCCATCACCGAGCTGGAGAAATCCGGCCTTGGCCTGACCCGCCCCGAACTTGGCGTGTTGCTGGCCTATGCCAAGATCACGTTGTATGACGCGCTGCTGGGCAGCGATGTTCCGGATGACGACTACTTGTCGCTGGAGCTGTTCCGCTACTTCCCCGACCGCATGGACGTGGAATTTGCGGACGAAATCCGTGGCCACAGGCTGCGGCGCGAGATCATCGCCACGATGCTGGCGAACTCCATGGTCAATCGGGGCGGGCCGACCTTCGTCACCCGGATTGCCGACCAGACCGGGGCCAGCGAAGCCGATATCGCCCGGTGCTTCGTCGCCGTGCGCAACTCCTTCGGCTTGACCGCCCTGAACGAGGCAATCGATGCGCTGGATGCGCGCATCGACGGCGAACTGCAGCTGGAACTCTACGCCGAGGTGCAGGACCTGTTCCTGGAGCAGGTGCTGTGGTTCAAGCGGCATGTGTCCTTCCGCGATGGCATTGCCGCCGTGGTCGAGCGCTTCTCCGACGGGATCGCAGCACTGGGCGGCCGGCTCGTTGATGCGGTGACGCCAGCGCAGGCCGAGGTGTTGCTGGGCCGCGTCGCCAGCTATGCCGCCCGTGGCATTCCGGAGGATCTGGCCCGGCGCATCGCCTTCCTGCCGGTCGAGGCAACCATTCCGGACATCGTCCTGGTGGCCGGGGACGTCGGTGCCCCGCTCGACACGGCGGCAAAGACCTTCTTCGAGGTGGCGCAGCATTTCCGCATCGGCGCCATGGACGCGTTCGCCCGCGACCTGACGATCTCCGACTACTACGACGGGCTGGCGCTGGACCGCGCCCGCGCAACCCTCGCCAACGCCCACCGCGACCTAACAGCAGCAGCCGTGAAGGCCGGCGGGTTCGACAACTGGCTTGGCGCCCGTGAGGCAGAGGTCACCCGTACGACACGGGCTGTCGGCGAAATCCTGGAAGGCGCAATCAGCGTCTCCAAGTTCTCCGTCGCCGCCAGCCTTCTGGCGGAAGTCGCCCGCTAGACCTAACTGACCCGCTCGCATCTGCTTGCCCCGCCCCTCCACCACAGGGGGCGGGGTTTTTGCTGGCTTGGCCCGATCATCCGCCCCTTGCGATTGCAGCTGCAATCGGCACACTGCCCGGATCGAACCAGCCGCGCGGAGACAGGTGTGTTGACATCAAGCATGAGGCAGACGGACCCAACGACACGGCGCGGGCTTGTCGGCTGGGTGTTGTTCGACTGTGCCGCGCAGCCGTTCTTTACCCTTGTGACGACCTTCGTCTTTGCTCCGTTCTTTGCGTCGAGCCTTGCGGCCACGCCGGCGGAGGGACAGACCCTGTGGGGCTATGCAACGGCGGCAGCCGGCCTGATGACCGCACTCCTGGCACCTTTGATGGGCTCGATTGCCGATGCAAGCGGGGCCCGCAAACTCTGGATCGCGGCCTTTGCCCTGCCCTATCTGGCGGCCTGCCTTGCCCTGTGGTTCACCGCTCCGGGCGAGCCCTGGTCCATTGCCATTGCCCTTTCCGCCTTCGCCATCGGAACCATCGCCATCGAGTTCGCGACGCTGTTCAACAATGCCATGATGGGAGATCTGGTTCCAAAGGACCGGCTTGGACGCCTGTCCGGCACCGGCTGGGCCATGGGCTATGCCGGCGGCCTCGCCAGCCTCGTCCTCACATTGGGATTCCTTGCGGCAAGTCCCGAAACCGGCCGCACGCTGCTGGGATTTGACCCGCTGTTCGGACTGGACCCGACGACGCGCGCCGGCGACCGGGCCTCTGGCCCGCTGTCCGCATTGTGGTTCCTGGTCTTCGTGCTGCCGCTGTTCCTGTTCACACCGGACGCGCCGCGCCGGATGGGCTATGCCGCTGCGATCCGGCAGGGCCGCGCCCGGTTGTGGCAAGCGCTGATGGAGGTGCGGCAGGCGCCTAATGTCGGCCGCTTTCTCATCGCCAACATGATCTTTGCTGACGGGCTCGTCGCGCTGTTTGCCTTTGGCGGCATCTATGCGGCCGGGGTGCTGGGCTGGGGAACCATCCAGATCGGCAGCTTCGGCATCCTGCTGACCATCACCGGTACGGCAGGCGCACTGATCGGCGGCTGGCTCGACGACAGGATCGGGGCGAAACCCGTGATTCTCGGTGCCCTCGCCGGTCTTATCCTATGCGGCCTCGGCATTGTCTCGATTGACAGGGATACGATCCTGTTTGTGCTGGATGTAACGCCTGCCCCGGCCGGCGCCTTGTTCGGGTCCGCTGCGGACCTGATGTTCCTGGGGCTTGGCGCGGTGATCGGCGCCATGGCCGGTCCGCTGCAGGCCTCGGCGCGCAGCCTGCTGGTGCATCTGAGCCCACCCGGACGCGGCGGGGCCTATTTTGGTCTCTTTGCCCTGTCCGGCAAGGTGACGAGCTTTCTGGCGCCGCTGTCCGTTGCGCTGGTGACCGCTGCCACCGGCAGCCAGGCCGCAGGCATGGCGGTGATCCTGGTGTTCTTCACGGCCGGCGCCCTCGTGCTGAGCGGCGTCAGGGTCAACCGCTGAAACAGAGAAAGCCGGCGGAGACCGCCGGCTTTCGAAATCAGTTGCAAGGGGCCAGTGTCGCGATCAGGCGCTCTGGCGGACGTTGGCAAGGAACACCTGAACCTCGTTGCGCAACTGTTCGGCTTCCTTCTGCAGGACAGCCGCGGAGGAGCTGACCTTGCGGGCTGTCTCGCCCGTGTCATTCGCCGCCGCAGAAACCGCGACGATGTTCCGCGCGACTTCCTGGGTACCGTTCGAGGCTTCCTGGATGTTGCGGGCAATCTCGCGGGTGGCGATGCCCTGCTGGTCGACGGAGGTCTGAATGCCGCTGGAAATCTCGTTCATCCGCTCGATGGTGGCCGAGATGCCCTTGATCGCCGTGACCGCGCCATCGGTCTCCGACTGCACCGACTGGATCTGGGTCGAGATTTCTTCCGTGGCCTTGGCGGTCTGATTGGCCAGTTCCTTCACTTCCGCCGCCACGACCGCAAAGCCGCGACCGGCCTCGCCAGCGCGGGCGGCCTCGATGGTGGCATTCAGCGCCAGAAGGTTGGTCTGTTCGGCAATCGCCTGGATCAGGCTGACCACCTCGTTGATGCGGCTGGCCGCGCCGGCGAGTGCCTCGATCTTGCTGTTGGTCTGATGCGCCTGGGCAACGGCCTGCTGCGCAATCTGGCTCGACTGATCCATCTGGCGGCCGATCTCGCCGACCGAGGCCAGCAGTTCCTCGGCCGCCGAAGCAACAGCCTCAACGTTGGACGAGGCTTCTTCGGAGGCAGCGGCCACGGTCGTGCTCTTGGAGCTGGTGTCATCCGCGCCGCGCGTCAGGGTGACGGATGCGGCATTCAGGTCTCCGACCAGCGTCGATACGGTTTCGGTGAGGCGGGAGATCTTGGCATCGAAGTCCTGCGACACGCCGCGAATGGTCTCCGCCCGGGCGACACGCTGACGCTGCTGCTCGTCCTGCTCGGCGGCCAGAAGTTCGGCCTGCTGTGCCTTATCGCGGAAGACTTCAAGCGCCTTGCTGATCTGCCCGATCTCGTCACCGCGTTCGGTATCGGCGATGCGCACGTCGTAACGACGCTCGATCAAGGCATTGATCGTGGTGACGGCACGTTCAAGCGGACGGCGGACGATGGCGTTGCCGACCAACTGGATAGACAGGGCCACGACAATCAGCAGGACAAACCCGACACCGATGATCGTGTACATGATCTCGGTCGAGGCGGCGTTCAGCGTTGCGGTCGGCACGCTGACGACCACGGACAGGCTCGAACCGGTCTCGCCGATCTTCACCGGGACGATGATACTCATGACTTCCTGGCCGGCAGCGGCAGAAAACGCGGTGTAGGAATGGGGCTGTGCAGCCTTGACGGCGGCGAGCACCTTGCTGACGACATCGGCGGACTGACCATCAGCCGCCTCAGCCATCGACTTGCCGCGCGCTTCCGGATCCGCATTGGAGACCCATACGCCCCCCTGGGACAGCAAGGAGACATTGCCAGTGCCCAGCGGGCGCTGTTGCGCCAGGGTGTCCGCAAGGGCCGTCAGAATGATGTCAGTTCCCACAACGCCAATGACCTTGTTGCCATCGCGCAGCGGAACGCTGAAGGAAACGCCGGTGATCTTCTTGCCCTCGACATCCCAGCTGTAGGGTTCCGTTACCCGGTCCTTGCCGGAGTTGTAGGCATCATAGAACCAGGCATCGTCAGGATTGGTGGCCGAGACAGCGGCGATCGGGCGATAGCCGATCTTGCCATCGGGGAGCCGGTAATAGTAGGGACGCCAGGCGCCGCCCTCGTCATGCTTGTCGGCATTGGCGAATTCGGCGTCACGGCCGTCGAGCTGATTGTCCACCACCATGCCCCAGGCGCCCGAAAGCTCCGTGTTGCGGGTCGCAACGTCCTCGATCACATTGGTCCAGGCGATGCGGTCAGGCGGGCCAGAGCGCTTCAGCGCATTCAGGCTGTTGGCAAGCCCCTGGGCGACATAGAGACCGTTTTCCATCGTGCGGCGGACATATTCCGCCTGTTCACGTGCGACAGCTTCAGCCTGTTCGATGGCCAACGTCTGTGTGGCGTCAGATGCCTTCCAGCCAATGAAGCCGATGCCGACCACGAGAACCGCAGCCAGCGCAGAAACGCTGACACTGACCAGCTTGGTGGTCACTTTGGCATTCTTGAACATTCCGCGTCTCCAGCTCGCCCTGCACAAGACCCTGTCACTTTTCTGGTGGCAGGCTTGCAAGTTGAGAGAAGTAAACGCTGATACTGTTAAAAAAAGCTTCCGAAGTCGCAAGGAACCGCAACTTCGGAAGCTATAAGATAAACAACTCAGAATTGCTTTATCTACAGAAATGCACGTTAATGGCGGAAGTGCCGCATGCCGGTCAACACCATCGCAAGACCGGCTGCATCTGCGGCAGCGATGACTTCATCATCGCGCAAGGAGCCGCCCGGCTGGATCACCGCCGTCGCGCCGGCTTCGGCTGCCGACAACAGACCATCGGCAAAGGGGAAGAAGGCGTCTGAGGCCACAACGCAACCCTTGGTGAGCGGAGTGGAAAGGCCTGCGGCTTCAGTCGCGTCCAACGCCTTGCGGGCCGCGATGCGGGCGCTGTCGATACGACTCATCTGGCCGGCGCCGACACCGACGGTGGCCCCATCCCTGGCGTAGACGATGGCATTGGACTTCACGTGCTTGGCGACGCGGAAGGCGAACTTGAGATCCGTCAGTTCCTGGGCGGTCGGGGCGCGCTTGGTCACGACCTTCAGGTCGAGATCATCGACGACGCCATTGTCGCGCGACTGGACCAGCAGGCCTCCGGCGACGGACTTGACTGCCAGGCCCGGAGCGCGCGGATCAGCCAGACCACCAGTGACGAGAAGACGCAGGTTCTTCTTCTTCGCCACGATCTCTACGGCTTCGTCGGTCGCGGCCGGGGCGATGATCACCTCGGTAAAGATCTTGACGATCTCCTCGGCAGCTTCCGCGTCCAGAATGTCGTTCAGCGCCACGATGCCGCCGAAGGCCGAGACCGGGTCACAGCGCAGGGCCATGTCATAAGCAGTTTTGATCGTCGCAGCTTCTGCGACACCGCAAGGATTGGCGTGCTTGATGATGGCAACGGCCCTGGTGCGCGCGGGATCGAACTCGCTCACCAGCTCAAATGCAGCATCGGTATCGTTGATGTTGTTGTAGGACAGGGTCTTGCCCTGCAGCTGGCGGGCAGTAGCGACACCAAACCGGCGTTCGCCATTGGTGTAGAAGCCGGCAGACTGGTGCGGGTTCTCGCCGTAGCGCATCACTTCGGCGAGTTTGCCGCCCATGGCGCGGTAGTCCGGGGCCGCGTTGCCGATCTCGGCAGCCAGCCAGTTCGACACGGCAGCGTCATAGGCGGCGGTGCGGGCAAAGGCCTTCTGCGCCAGACGCTTGCGCAGGGTAATCGGCGACTGGCCGTTGTTCTCGTCCAGGGCCGCGATCACGGCGGCGTAATCGGCCGGGTCGACAACCACGGTGACATAAGCGTGGTTCTTGGCGGCCGCGCGCGTCATGGCCGGGCCGCCGATGTCGATGTTCTCGACGCCAGTGGCGTAGTCAGCACCCGAAGCCACGGTGTCCTCGAAGGGATAGAGATTGACGCAGAGCAGGTCGATGCCGCCGATGCTGTGTGCCTGCATCGCTGCGGTGTGCTCGGCGTCATCGCGGATGGCGAGAAGGCCGCCATGCACCATCGGATGCAGCGTCTTGACCCGGCCATCCATGATTTCCGGGAAGCCGGTAACTTCGGAAATGTCCTTCACCGGCAAGCCGGCATCGGCCAGCGCCTTGCGGGTGCCGCCGGTAGAGATCAGCTCAATGCCTCGATCGGCAAGGTCCTTGGCGAACTCCAGCAGTCCGGTCTTGTCAGAGACGGAAAGAAGCGCGCGCTTGACGGAAACGAGCGGGGGAACGGGAACCCCCTTGGACACCACGGCCATGGCCTTGCCTCGCGGAACTGAGGTTGAAAAGTGGCCGAGCCCCTAACACGAATGTGGACGGAACGGAAGGACGCAAGGACAGCGCCTGACGCATCACTCCTCTGCAGCCGTATGGATGTCCATGTCGGAACCTTGGAACCGCCGCTGTGGCCGGGGCAGAACGGTGCGGCGGAACTGCCAGGCGACCTGGCTGTTCTGGCTGATGCGACCGTAGATCACCAGTTGCTGCGTGCGGCGATGGCCGTGAACGTCCGAGAGATAAACAGATTCCTCAAGCGCCAGTTCGCCGCCGCTGGCATCGAATTCCCAGACCTCGCCATCGGCGCAGACCAGCGCCGCACCCGTGCCGCCACGAAGAAGCTCTGCCTTGACCAGCGGGTGCAGATGGAAGCGCACGGTGTAGTGATCGTGTTCGCTCAAGGCACCGGTGGTCGAGAACAGATCCAGCCCATCCAGGACGGAACCGTCGGACGCCAGCCGGATATCGCGCTCGTGCAGCACATGGAACCGCGCGGCATAGCCGTTGTGGGATGCGGTCACGCGGGTGCCCATGGCGTCCTCCATCCGCTCGACCGGGACACTGGTCGGACCCGAGATCACCGGCACGCCGAGCCAGCGGCCGAAAGGCTTTTCAGCCAGGAAGCGACAAGAGGAACTGTCTTCAAAACCGGCGGTCGAATGAGCCGCCGTCGAGCGGGCAACCTGGCGCCACCCCTCACCGGCCCGGCCGGACACACCGCAATTGACGACGATCCGGTTCCGGCCAGAGGACATCTCGAGTGACAGGCAACCCGCATGCGCGGCTTCACTCAGATGCACGGGCGGCGGCAGGCCCGTATCCATCAGCACGACGGTTTCGCCGCCGGCCAGCCGCTGGTAACCGACGTGAGGCGCATTGCCCGGGGGGGCGCCGCGCGCATCGTCATAGGCGAGGATCGTGGCGACGAGATCATTCGGCGTCGAGCCCATGCCGTTGAAATGGGCGAAGGCCCCGTCCGCATGACGGAAGAAGCGGACCATCGGCATCATCCGGTCCACCGCCTGCATCATGGCCGGCGGCGTTTCGAGGCCTTGCGTGACAAAGGCCTGCCGGATCGGCAGAAGGTCCGTCAGGATTTCAAGAATAGCGCCCGGATTGCGCGAAACATGGCCACCGTCCGGCAGGATCTGGCGCTGCAATTCGTACTCAAGACGGCGCAGGCTCTGGCGCACGAAGCGCCCCTGGCCAGCCATCGAAACGCTGGCAGCCGCCACCGCCAGCACCGCCTGCAGGCGCGGAACCCCGTCCGGGGTTTCATTCAGCGTATGGCGCAGGAAACGAACCTGGCGACCAAGCGAACGCAGGAACCGGCGATAGAACTCGGCATCGCCCTCTTCCAGCACCAGCGGCGACTGCGCCAGCCAGGACAGGACGCGGCGCGCCACGACCGGCTGTTCCCAGCCGATGTCATGCCAGCGGCCGCAATGCTTGATCCAGTCATCGACCAGCGCGCGCGCGTTCTGCCGGGCGACCCGGCTTTCGGCAGCCCGCAGATCGCGCAGCCAGCCGAAGCTGTGCAGGTCACGCTGCCAGCCCGGGTCCTCGCCCTTCAGTTCGAAGGGCGAGCGGCCGCGCGCCTCCACCACCTGGCCGCTGAACAGGAACCGGCCGCCATAGATATCCATGGCATTGGTCTGGTCCGCGGTGCGCAGATCCTGGGGTGCGATGAGCAAACGGGTAGGCGCTCCCGCGAAGGGCTGCAGGCGGAACAAGGGTCCACCGTGCAGCCATCGCAGGCTGGTCTGCCAGAGATGGTGAGCCAGCAGGCGCCAGATGCGCCCCTGTTCGCCGACCGTCTTCAGGGCCATGCCGGGCTCCTGCCCTTGATGCGCCGTTGCCGACTGGAAATGGGTATGTCCTCGTGGTCTTTTGGGACGTAACGTTTTGTTAGGGTTAGCGCCGTGTTTTCCAATTGCGCGGATGAACGGTTACGGGGCCGTTAAAGGCGCCGCAAACGGGCGGCAAAAAAGCCGTCCAGCCCGCCATCCGGCGCCTCGCCACCGCCAAAATGACAAGGCAGCGTGCGAAGATAGCCCTCCGGTGTAATGCATTCGGCCAGGCCGCCGATTTCCTCCGACCGGACAGGCACCAGCTCGTAACCGGGCACTTCGGTCAGGAACGAGACAATCTGCTGCTCACCTTCTTCCGGTTCCATGGAGCAGGTGCAGAAGACGATCTCCCCGCCCGGCTTCAGCCAGCCGGCGGACCGGCGCAGCAGCTCGGCCTGGAGAGCCGCCAGGGTGACGATGTCCGATGGACGCTTGGTCCAGGCCACATCGGGATGGCGACGCATGGTTCCGGTGGCGCTGCAGGGGGCGTCAAGCAGGATCGCGTCGAAAGGGGTTTCTGGCGTATAGGCACGAACATCCGCCGCCACCACGTCAGCCGACAGGCCGAGGCGAGCGAGGTTCTCACGCACCCGGCCAAGCCGCTTCTCGGAAATGTCGAGGGCCGTAACCTCGGCCCCGGCGGCCGCAAGCTGGGCCGTCTTGCCGCCGGGCGCCGCGCACAGGTCAATGACGCGCTTGCCCGCTATGTCACCAAGGAGCCGCGCCGGCAAGGCGGCGGCAGCGTCTTGAACCCACCAACCGCCTTCATCAAAACCGTCGAACTCGTCGACGGCACCCTTGCGCTGCAAACGCACCGAGCCGGCGGCGACAACCCGGCCGCCCAGCCGCTCGGCCCAGCCGGCAGCATCGGACTTCACGCTGAGATCCAGCGCCGGTTCGCTCGCCTGGGCTGCCAGGATCTGGCCGAGGCGCGCCTCGCCATAGGTCTCCGTCCAGCGGGTGGCGAGCCAAAGCGGAAGTCCAGCGGCCCCGGCAACCGGCTCAGCCAGCATGGCGTCCTTCTCACGCCCGAGCCGGCGCAGGACACCATTGACCAGACCCTTGTAGAGCCGGGCGCGCTTGTCGGCAGAGGCCATGTCAACGGCCAGCGACACGGCGGCCCGATCGGGAATGTCGAGAAACAGCATTTGCGCGGCGGCCACATGCAGGATGTCCATCACACGGCCGGACTTTTCCGGAACAGGCCGGTCCAGCAGGCTCTGCAGGATCGATTCGATCTGGCTGCGCCGGCGCAAGGCCGCGCCGAGGATGGCCCGGACGAGGCTCCGGTCCTTCGGCTCCAGCGCCCGGAACCCGGGATGACCGCCGGACAGGTCCAGCTCCAGATCAAGGGGGCGATGCTTGTGGACGATGTTGCCGAGCACATCGACCGCCGTGCGGCGTGCCGCCATTCCCGGAACAGGCGCACCTGGCCCTGGGCCTTTGGTTGTGCCTTTTGCAGGACCTCGAACCGGCGTGCGTGTTGCCCCCATATCGGATGACGGGCGGCGGCGCGGCGGTTTCTGCGGAGTGTCGGTCAAGGCGCGGTCTCATCCTTTGGCGGCTGAACGAGTCAGAACGCCGCGAACCGTCTCCAGCTCGCGGCGTCGTCACTCAAGTGTTAACCGTCATTTACCTTTGACGGAAGATCAATCAAGCCCCTTGATGACAGCACAACCAGCGACCCACAAGGGCTTGCGTGCTCCGCCATGCCTTTTGCTGCGGGATCACTCCAGGGCCTAACCCGCGCCCTCAGCCCCAGGGACCCTTGCGCGGCGGGGTACCGGAGCCACTGCCTCGCGAACCGGAACCGCCCCAGGGACCTGTGGCACGGGTGGCGGGGCGGGCGGATGACGGACTGGCGGTGAACCCGCCGGCACCAGCCGGGCGGCCTGAATCCAGAGAAGCCGAACCCGTCTGTCCCATCTCCTGCTGCAGCTTGCGCAGGGCGGCGATGCGGTTGCCGGTATCCGGATGGGTGGAGAAGAGATTGTCCATCCGCTCGCCTGACAAGGGATTGATGATGAACATATGCGCCGTCGCCGGGCTGCGTTCCGCGTCCGGGTTGTGGATATGTTCGACGCCGCCGGCGATCTTGGCCAGCGCCGAGGCCAGCCACATCGGCTGGCCGCAGATTTCGGCACCAAGCCGGTCGGCGGAATATTCCCGGGTGCGGGAAATCGCCATCTGCACCAGCATCGCCGCCAGCGGCGCGACAATCATGGCGACCAGCACACCGATAAAGCCGAGCGGATTGTTGTTCTCCCGGTTGCCACCGAAGAAGAACGCGAAGTTGCCGAGCATCGAGATGGCGCCGGCAATCGTCGCCGTGATCGTCATGATCAGCGTGTCGTGGTTCTTGATATGCGCCAGTTCATGCGCCATCACGCCGGCGACTTCCTCGCGCGTCAGCGTCTCGAGCAGGCCGGTGGTTGCCGCAACGGCGGCGTTCTGCGGGTTGCGGCCGGTGGCAAAGGCGTTCGGCTGCGGGTTGTTGATGATGTAGACCTTCGGCATCGGCAGCTGAGCATTGGCCGCCAGCTGCCGCACCATGTGGAACAGTTCCGGCGCCGAGCGCTCGTCGACCTCCTGCGCATGGTGCATGGACAGGACCATCTTGTCCGAGTTCCAGTAGCTGAAGAGGTTCATGCCCGCGGCAATCACGAGGGCAATCATCATGCCGCTCTGGCCGCCGATGAGAAAACCGACACCCATGAAGAGCGCCGTCAGCGCGGCCAGGAGCATGGCTGTGCGGAAATAGTTCATCGACGCAAGCTCCATTGACAGGCGTCCGCAGGTTTTCAGCAGGGCGGACCTGCCTATATAATGGGGAGACAGATCCGCCACCGCAAGTGGACAGCCATTTCCTGCCGGCGGCCACCCTATCGCCGCCGCAGGACAGTTCGGGAGTTCAGACGATGCACGAAGAGGACCATCACCACGGCGAACAGACCGCTGCCGGCACGGAACCGGCACAGGAAGGCGCGGTGGTCCTGGCGTTTCCGGAGCGCACCTTGCGCGTGCCAGCGGCCGAGATGGAAGCGGAGCCCGAACCGCGCCGGCGATTCGAGGATCTGCCGCCGGCCGCCCAGCGCGCGCTAAAGGAAGCCGAAGCCCGCCGCGCCGAGATCGATGCGCGCCAAAAGGCTTTGGAGGCAGAGGTTTCCGGGCGTGGCGGCCTCGAGCCGACGCGCTACGAGGATTGGGAAATCAAGGGATTGACCGTGGATTTCTGAGCCGAAGCCGCGCTGCCTGCCGTTGGTTAATGAGAGCTTTACCAACGGCGGGCTAGGGTCGGGCGATTGACTCATGATTTGTCCGGAACGCGCGATGACGTCCAATGAAGCTGCCGGGGCCCACAGCCAGGCCAAGGTCCAGGCCCTGCCCGACGCCAATCCTTTTCAGCGTCTTGCCGCGCTGCTCGGCGACACACGCCCGGGTGCAGACCCGATCATCCTGACCATCGGTGAACCGCAGCACGCGCTGCCGCTGTTCACCGCCGAGGTCCTGATGGAAAACCTCGGCGATTTCCGCCGCTATCCGCCCATCGAAGGCACGCCGGTGTTCCGTGCCGCCATTGCCAGCTGGCTCGACCGGCGCTACGGCCTTGGCAACACGATCGACAAGGACAGGGGCGTACTGCCGCTGAACGGCTCTCGTGAAGGATTGTCCTTTGGCGCACTTGCCGCGCGCGATCAGCTGGCCAAGGACGTCGCCCGTCCGGCGGTGATCCTGCCAAACCCGTTTTATCAGACCTATGCGGCAGCCGCGCATATCGCCGGAGCCGAGGCGGTGCTGCTCGACAGTGATGCAGCAACCGGATTCCTGCCGGATCTGGACAGCCTGTCGCCGGAGCTTTTGGACCGGACCATTGCGTTTTATGTCGCCTCGCCGGCCAATCCGCAGGGCGCGGTGGCGAGCCTTGCCTACTGGCAGCAACTGATCGGCCTGGCGCGCAAACACGCGTTCTTCATCTTCGCTGACGAGTGCTATTCGGAAATCTACCGCGAAACGCCGCCTCCCGGCGTGCTGGAGGCCGCCCATGCGATGGGTGAGGGATACGGGCGGGTGATTGCCCTGAACTCCCTGTCGAAGCGGTCGAATCTCGCCGGCCTGCGCTGTGGCTTTGCTGCTGGCGACCCGGACTTCCTCAGCCGCTGGGTGAAATTCCGCGGCCTTGCCGCGCCGCAGGTGCCTATGCCGGCCCAGGCCGTAGCTGTCCGCGCCTATGCGGACGAAGCGCATGTGATCGAGAACCGGCGGCTCTACAACGAAAAATACGCTATCGCCGAAGCCCTGCTCGCCCCGATCCTCGGGCCGGTCACGCCGGAGGGCGGGTTCTTCCTGTGGCTGGACGTCTCCCGCTGGGGCTCCGGCATCGCCGTCACGCAACGATTGTGGAGCGAGGCGGGCCTGAAAGTCATTCCGGGCGCCTATCTGGCCATGTCAGGACCAGACGGCAGCAACCCCGGTGACCGCTATATCCGCATCAGCCTGTGCGCGCCCGTCGGGCTGACCCGCGAGGCGCTGGAGAGGCTTGCCAAGTGGCTCGGAGACAACGCATGAGACGCGCCACCGCAACGCGCGGCTCCGGACGCGGCGCCGCCCATATGCTTGATACCGAAAGCCCGCTGAAGCGCTTCATCCGGCGCAATCTGGTGGGCCTTGCCGGCCTGTGTGTGATCGGCCTGGCCGCGGCCCTTGCCGCCGCACTCGCCACCTGGTCAGTGACGGATCCAAGCCTCAACCATGCGACCAGCGAGCCGGTGCGCAATGCCCTGGGCACGCCCGGCGCAATCCTGTCGGACCTGCTGATGCAGTCCATCGGGCTTGCCACGGCGGTGTTCCTGGTGCCGGTTGTCCTGTGGGGCTGGCGTCTCCTGGCTGGCAAGCCGATGCGGATTGCCGGACGGCGCATCCTGTTCTGGTTCACCGGCACGCTGCTGGCGGCCGGTGCCGTCGCCGCCTTGCCGGTGCCGGAGACCTGGCCACTGCCAACCGGGCTCGGCGGGTTCCTGGGCGATGCCATGCAGTATCTGCCGCAGAAGCTGACCCAGAACATGGCCCCCGGCACGGCGATGATCATCGGCTCCATCGGGCTCGGCCTGCCAGCCGTGTTTTTGCTGATTGCCGCCGGCGGCTGGTTCGGCAAAGCCAAGGTCGAGGATGACCCGCTGCCGATGCCGGCCAAGGGCAAGCGCTTGCCGGTGCAGCAGCAGCTGTTTGACGACGAGGATGATGACGACGACCACGATACATCACGCTTCTCCGCCCTGATGGGTGCCGCCGGTCACTGGCGCTTGCAGATCCAGTCGACATGGCAGCGCATGACCGGCCGGGGCCGGCCAACCGGACGCAGTCATCGCGAAATGGCTGACACCTTCGACGAGGACGATGACATCGAAGCCTATGACGACACCCCGCGCCGGCGCGGAATTGGCGGCTTCGGCCGCGGCCTCGTCGGACGGCTGCTGCCCGGTGACGAGGACGACGGCCTGGACGAGCTGTATCCGGCCGAGACCGGGCGACGCCGGACCGAGTACAGTCTCGACCGCGCATCGGTGACCGGACCACGCATCGGCGGCACGGGCCGCAAGGCGCCCGCCCTCGACGACGAAGACGCCTACGAAGCAGATGCTTTTGCAGAGGACGGGTTCGACGCTGACGACGACCGCGACGCCGGATATGACGACGTGCCGTTTGACCTCGATGATGAAGACGAGGCGGACGCCCGGCTGGCGCATGGCCGCGACAGCCGGACCCAGCCTGACCGCGCGCCGCTTGACCGGGCTCCCCTGCCCCGCCCGGTTGGCATTGCCGGTCCCGCTGCCCCGGCCTCGCGCGGGCCGGCCGCCCGTGTCGTGCCGCCGGCGGCAAAGCCACAGCCCGGACGCCGGCTGCAGCAGGAATCGCAGGCCTCCCTGCTCAGCGCTCCGGAGGTCTACGAGTTTCCGCCGTTGCGGCTCCTGGCCGAGCCGAAGCCGGCCGGCAAGACGCCAGGTCTGTCTGCCGACGCTCTGGAACAGAATGCCCGCATTCTCGAGGGCGTGCTGGAAGACTTCGGCGTGCGCGGCGAGATCATCGAGGTTCGTCCCGGTCCGGTGGTGACGCTTTATGAGCTGGAGCCAGCTCCGGGCATCAAGTCGTCCCGTGTCATTGGTCTCGCCGATGACATCGCCCGTTCGATGAGTGCGATCTCGGCGCGCGTGGCTGTCATCCCCGGCAAGAATGCCATCGGTATCGAGCTGCCGAACCAGAAGCGCGAGACGGTGTATCTGCGCGAACTTCTGGCCGCCCAGGACTTCGAGAAGTCAAAGGCCAAGCTGGCGCTGGCGCTCGGTAAGACGATCAATGGCGAGAGCGTGATCGCCGACCTTGCCCGCATGCCACACCTGCTGGTGGCCGGAACCACCGGCTCGGGCAAGTCTGTTTCGATCAACACCATGATCCTGTCGCTGCTGTACCGGCTGACGCCGGACCAGTGCAAGATGATCATGATCGATCCAAAAATGCTGGAACTCTCCATCTATGACGGCATTCCGCACCTGCTGACACCGGTGGTGACGGACCCGAAGAAGGCCGTCGTCGCGCTCAAGTGGACCGTGCGCGAGATGGAGGAGCGCTACAAGAAAATGTCGAAGATGGGCGTGCGCAACATCGACGGCTACAACATGCGCGTGAAGCAGGCGCTGGAGAAAGGCGAGAGCTTCTCCCGCACCGTGCAGACCGGCTTCGACCGCGAAACCGGCCAGCCGATCTACGAGGAAGAAGATCTGCCGCTTGAGCCGATGCCCTTCATCGTGGTCATCGTCGACGAGATGGCCGACCTGATGATGGTCGCCGGCAAGGACATCGAAGGTGCGATCCAGCGCCTGGCCCAGATGGCCCGCGCCGCCGGCATCCATATCATCATGGCGACCCAGCGCCCGTCGGTGGACGTCATTACCGGGACGATCAAGGCAAACTTCCCGACCCGCATCTCGTTCCAGGTGACATCGAAGATCGACAGCCGGACCATTCTGGGTGAGCAGGGGGCCGAGCAGCTGCTCGGCATGGGCGACATGCTCTACATGGCCGGCGGCGGCCGCATCCAGCGCGTTCACGGGCCCTTCGTCGCCGACGAGGAAGTCGAGCATATCGTGGCGCATCTGAAGCTTCAGGGCTCGCCGCAATATCTGGAGGCGGTAACCGAGGAAGAGGACCTGTCCGAAAGCCCCTATGACGCCGTGTCGAGCGGGGACGAGAGCAACGATCTCTATGACAAGGCGGTTGCCGTGGTGCTGCGCGACAAGAAGGTGTCCACATCCTATGTCCAGCGCCGCCTTGGCATCGGCTACAATCGGGCGGCCTCGCTGATCGAGCGCATGGAGAAGGAAGGCCTGATCAGCGCCGCCAACCATGCCGGCAAGCGTGAGCTGCTGGTCAAGAACGGCGTGGACGAGGATTATTGAGCGGGCCAGGGGCTTGACCCCTGCCGCAACCTTGCCACAAGCAGGGTCTAGGTGAGATGCGATGGAGGGCCAGGCATGATGATCAGTGACCATGCCTTGCCTATTAGATGGAGCTGCGCCCGATCATGAGGTTTTCCCGTTTACCCCGGCTGCGCGCCAAAATCGCTGCTCTTGCGCTGTCCCTTGCTGCTGCCCTTGCCACCCTGCCACTGAGCGCCGCAGGCACTCCTGCGGGCCAGCTATCAGCGGCCGAGCAGGAAACGCTGGGCGAGATCAACACCTATTTCAACTCGGTAAAGACGATGCACGGCGACTTCGTGCAGTTCGGCCCCGATGGCGATCAGGTGGAAGGCAAGTTCTATCTCGAGCGTCCGGGCAAGATCCGCTTCTACTACAACCCGCCGGCCCAGCTCGACATCATCGCCGACGGCAAGTCGGTGTCGGTGAAGGACCGCAAGCTCAACACCCAGGACATCTGGCCGTTGAACGAGACGCCGCTGCGCTTCCTGCTGGCGGAAAAGACGGACCTCACCAAAGACACCAGCGTGGTTGGCGTGGTGGTTGAAAGCGACCTTGTCACGGTCGTGGTCGAGGACCGCACGACCTTCAACTCCGGCAAGCTGACGCTGATCTTTGACGCCCAGACCTTCGACCTGAAGCAGTGGACCGTCACGGACGCACAGGGTCAGGACACCTCGGTGGCAATCTACAACATCACCGCGAACGGTCCGTCGAACCCGAAGCTGTTCGTCATCGACTATCTGGCCAATGCGCGCCAGAACAGCGCCCACTAAGTTCACCGGTTGCCGCAACCTCCATGGCTGACCAGCCCGCTACCGGCCGCCGCGAACCGCTGGCGCTGCAATTGCTGCGGCGCTTCTGCGCCACTGAGGGCCTGCATCTCGTTGCCGAGCCCGAGTATGGCTATGCCGGCTATGTCGAAGCGCGGAGCGGACGCCGGCATTTCTTCAAGGGAGCCGGCTTCGACCTGAACGGCGCCGGCGCTGCGGCCATTGCCCGCGACAAGGGCTACAGCGCAGACTTTCTGGCGCGGGCAGGACTGAATGTGCCGGCAACGCTGCTGGTCACCACGCCGCGCTTCGTCGCCGACATCCGCATGAAAAACCCGGGCGTGGCCGACCGGCTCGCCGGCCCCGAGACCGCGCAGGCGTTTGCCGCCCGGGTCGGCTTTCCCGTCTTCGTCAAGCCGAACGAGGAATCCGAGGGGCGCGGCGTGTTGCGTGCGGCAACACCAGACCAGCTTCGTGGAGCGCTGGAGCAGCTTGGCAATGCCTATGACCGGCTGCTGGTGCAGGAAGAGGCCAAGGGGCGGGACTACCGGATCCTGATGCTCGACGGCGAATGTCTCGCCGTCTTCGAGCGCTGGCCGTTTCGGGTTACCGGGGATGGCCGCAACACGCTGGCAGCGCTGATCGATGCCGCGACCCAAGGCTTTGCGTCCGACGGCAAGGGCCGCAAGATCAGTGCCGAGGACCCACGCATCCGGACCCATCTGGCCGCCTGCGGACTGACACTCGATCACGTGCCGGCAGCAGGAATTCCGGTGCCATTGCTGCCGAATTCCAACCTGTCATCCGGCGGAACGGCTGTCGATGTGAGTGACCGGATCGCGCCGGAGCTGACATCAATTGCAGCGGCGGCGGGACGGGCCATCGGCCTGCGCTTCTACGGCCTCGACCTGATGGCGCCCGATATTGCCTCAGCAGAAGACTACAAAATCCTCGAACTGAATGCAGCGCCAGGTCTCAGCCATTTCCACCGGATCGGCCCCTCTGAAGCTGCCAAGGTTGAGGCGATCTACGAACGGGTGTTCGAGGCGATTGCCCGGGACTTGCAAGCGGGGACGTGAAAACCCCGGCAGCGGGCCAGTTTGACCCTGCACGCCGGGGCAATCGCATCAGTAGTCGCCGAGCTTGATGTCCGGGGAATAGTCGCCCGGCACTTCCTTGGTGACGGCCTGGCCGCAGATGGTCAGCCCGCGCGTGGCGTCATAGGTCAGCTGCGGCGCACCGGCCAGTTCCCAGCCCTTGTTGAGGGCCTGGGTGACGCGGTGGCAGAACTGGCTGTCATCGGGGCCGGTGATGAAGCGATAGAGTTTCATGTCTTGCGGTTCCTCATGAAGCGTCGGGGCTGGTCAGAACACCAAAGCGGGAATTGTTCTAGCCGCGGGCAGCGATCGCCTCGGCAATCGCCAGCACGCGCCGTCCCATGTCGGCATGTAACCGCTCCACCATCTTGCCGTCGATCTGGATTGCACCCTTGTCCGCGTTTTCCGGCAGGGCGAAGGCCTCGTTGATGCGCCGGGCCCAGGCAATCTCGGCCTCCGACGGGCTGAAGGCGGCATGGCAGGCCTCGACCTGCTTGGGATGAACCAGCGTCTTGCCGTCCATGCCCATCTCCGCGCCCTGCGCGCATTCGGCCGCGAACCCGTCCAGATCGTTGAAGTCGTTGTAGACGCCGTCGAGGATGTCGATGCCGCTGGTGCGGGCGGCCGCGACGCAGGTCATCAGCCAGGGCAGCATGACTGCGCGACCCGGTACCAGCCGGGCGCGGGTTTCCTTGGCCAGATCATTCGTCCCCATGACGAAGCAGGACAGCCGCACGTTCGGATCGCGTCCGGCGGAGGCAATCGAGGCTGCATCGAGCATGGCCTGCGGCGTCTCCATCATCGCCCACAGCTTCAGCGACTGCGGCGCGCCGGCCAGCGCCAACCGGTGGGCGACGCGTTCCAGGTCGGAAAGGCTGTTGACCTTCGGAAGCAGGATCGCATCCGGTCTTGCGGTCACGGCTGCTGCAATGTCGGCCTCGCCCCAGGGCGTATCGAGCCCGTTGACCCGGATCACAACCTCACGCGGACCATAGCCACCGGCTGTCACAGCCTCGACGATCTGCTGCCGGGCGATGTCCTTGGCATCGGGGGCGACGGCGTCCTCCAGATCGAGAATCAGGCAGTCGACGTCGAGCGTCCGGGCCTTTTCCAGCGCACGGGCGTTGGAGCCGGGCATGTAAAGGGCAGAGCGGCGCGGGCGGAATGTCTGGCTCATCGCGGGATCCTTGCAGGCGTTGGGTGCAGTGCGGCAAGGCTAGTGGCCGCCGTCCTGATTTTCCACTCGTCTTTAGGATCAGGCCGAACGATCAGACAGGCTTGCGCAGGATCATGTCCTTTGCGGCAATCACCGCGCCGATGGTGATCAACAGGCAGGCCAATGCGACAGTGACGGTAAAGGCCCCGAAGCCAAAGGCGATCAGCAGCAGGGTGGACAGCAATGGCGCAGAATAGGCAGCTGCCCCCAGCACCTGGATGTCGCCCTTCTTCACCCCGACATCCCAGGTGAAGAACGCAAGACCGACAGGGAACAGGCCGAGGGCGACGACGCTGCCCCACTGGATCACGCCGGACGGCCAGACAGTCTCTTCCAGTGCCAGATGGCAGGCCAGCGACAGGACCGCTGTCATCAGGCAGAAACCGGCGACCGCGCCGGTCGGAACTTCGCCGAGCCGGCGTGACAGCACGGAATAGATCGACCAGAACAGGGCGGAGGCGACTGCTGCGCCATAGCCAAGCGCAAAGGCCGGATCAAAGGAAACCGATCCTCCGCGCGTGACAAGCAGTGCTGCGCCAGCAAGTCCGAGGACCGCGCCGATGACGTGATGCAGTTTCAGCCGCTCGCCCGGCAGCAGCGCGGAAAACACGACGATCAGCAGTGGCCAGGTGTAATTGATCAGATTGGCATCGACCGGCGGCGCGTTGCGGATGGCCGTGAAATAAAAGAAGTGGAAGCCGAACAGGCCGATGGTCCCAAAGGTCCAGACGCGCAGCGGCTGTGCCAGCACCTTGAGTTCGCCCCGGCCGGCGAGCCAGGCCAGCGCCAGCACCCCGGACAGGCCGAAGCAGAGCGCATTGAGCAGAAACGGCGGCACAGCGCCCGAGCCGGCACCGAAGACACCAAGCGTTGCCCACATCAGAATGGCCGTCATGCCGATGAGCGTGGCACGGGTGCGGGTAGCGGCAGGAGAGTGGCCAGACATCGGTAAGGGATTCCGCAACAGGAGAGAATAGGCGACCACACAGCGGGCGCAACCGGCAGCGCAAGGCAGGGACATGCAGCTCGCATCGTTGTGCCGCAAGGCCTGCCGCCCGGCAAGCCCGCTCGCCACAAAGCGCCAGGGTTCTGGGCTTTCCGGTAGAACGCAGATGTCCCTGTCGCTTTGCCGCGCAAGGAGGTGCTTGTCGGGGGAGCGTTTTTTGGACATGGTGCGAGCCGTGTAACCGGTCCGACTGCTTCGCGGAGATCCAATTGAGCAAGCTCGACATCAAGGCGCTTGGCCCTGACGATGCCCTTCACCTCGCCCCGCTGATCGCGGAAAACGCACAGGCGCTGAAGCGCGGTGCGCCGCGCCGTCCCGACCAGTTCTATGCTGAAAAGATCCTCGGTGATCGCAGCGCCGAAGTGATTGGCGCTTTCGAAAACGGGGAACTGGTCGGCTTTGCCGTGTTCTTCGATCTGCCTGAGCTGATCACCGGCCTGCGCGCCGGCCAGATGGACCATATCTACGTCCGGCCCCAGTCGCGCCAGAAGGGCATTGCCCGCAGGATGATCGAGACCCTGGTGACTGAAGGCCAGAGCCGCGGCTGGCTGCAGCTGCGCTGGATGGTTCCGGGCAAGAACGCCCCGGCGCTGGCCCTCTATGAACGCATCGCCGAGCCGGACGACTACAAGAGCTACATCATCCGCATCGACCGCATCGGCGGCTGACCGGAAACGGCCCGATAGCCCGGACGGCAGCACCGCCCGGGCCGTGATCACAGTCACAGTTTCGGCATTGATTTCCCACTACCGTCGCGGACAGGCTGCAGGCTTGGCTGG
This sequence comes from Pannonibacter sp., assembly GCF_051860505.1. Lineage (NCBI taxonomy): Bacteria > Pseudomonadati > Pseudomonadota > Alphaproteobacteria > Hyphomicrobiales > Stappiaceae > Pannonibacter > Pannonibacter sp. Next base: position 53,445 of record NZ_JBHYDX010000032.1, read on the forward strand.
GGCGGGAGGCGCTTTCATGTGGGATTTCAGTTTTGCAACGGCACTTGGCTTGATGGTGCGCACGGCACCCTATGTCCTGTTCCGCATTGTTGTGTATTTCGCCATTGCCGTCGCCTATGTGCTGGTCACGGGTACGGGGGCCGGCATCGGCTATGGCGTAGGTGCTTTCGCGGGACCGGATGACCAGGCCGGATACGCGGCCTGGGGCGGCATTATCGGCTTCGGCGCCACGGCCGGCGTGATCTACCTGCTGCGAGAATATCTGCTCTATACGGTGAAGGCCGGTCATATTGCCGTGCTTGTCGAACTGATGGATGGCCGGCCCCTGCCGAATGGAAAAGGTCAGATTGCCTACGGCGCGAGCGTCGTCCGCGAACGCTTTGTCGAGGCAAGTGTGCTGTTTGGCATCGACCAGCTGATCAAGGGCGTCATCGGTGCCATCACCGGTTTGATGCAGGGCCTCTTTTCCCTGCTGCCCATTCCCGGGCTGGACACGATCGCGCGGCTGCTGCGCGCCTTTCTCAACGTCGCCGTCGGCTTCATCGACGAGGTGATCCTTGCGCATGCGATTCGCACCCGCTCGGACAATCCCTATGCCTCTGCCCGCGACGCCCTGGTGCTTTACGGCCAGAACGCCAAGGTGATGATGAAGAACGCCGCCTTTGTCGCGGTGCTGGTCTATCTGTTTGCCTTTGTCGTCTTCCTCGTCATGCTGGCCCCCGCAGCAGCAATTGCCTATCTGTTGCCCGGCGGATGGAGCGCCGGCGGCATCGTATTTGCCCTTCTGTTCGCCTGGGCCGTCAAGGCAGCCGTGCTCGAACCGCTGGCGATCACCTGCATGATGCAGGTCTATTTCAAGGCAACCGCCGGCCAGACACCGGATCCGGCCTGGGAAGCCAAGCTGGACGGTCTGTCCAGCCGCTTCGGCGACCTGAAACACAAAGCCATGGCCTGGTCCGGACTAGGTTTCAGACCCATAAAATAGCTATGCAAGTTGTTTGAAATTTGATTCAAGCTCCTGAACAGGAGTTTGGTGAT
>NZ_JBHYDX010000033.1:0-48735 GCF_051860505.1 Pannonibacter sp.
TCACCAAACTCCTGTTCAGGAGCTTGAATCAAATTTCAAACAACTTGCATAGCTATTTTATGGGTCTGAAACCTAGTGCCCAGCTCTGGTTCCCGAGAGGTAGTCTTGTGATTGCCTTCTCCTCGCTTGCAGCAACGTGCCGCCATTGCGCGGAAAATCGACGCATGCCTGTTGAGCCACCTCCGCCTGGCACGGCCCCATCGTGATGAACACCCGCGAGGAACTCATCCAGGCCGTCACCGAACTGCGCAACGGGACGTTTATCAAGGGATGAGGGGGTGGGCAAAACTCCTGTCATGACATCGTCAGGACGATGAGCTAGTCTGAGCGGGAAGAATTATGCGCCCGCAAAGGTATGGCTGATGTCGTCGCCCGCAAGGACAGAGAAGCTGGAAATGCGCCTCTCGCCGGAAGCCAAGCGGCTCCTGCGGGAGGCCGCAGAGCTGCGTCACAAGAGCATGTCGGAGTTCGTCCTCGACAGCGCCCTGGCCGAAGCCGAGGCGACACTGCTGGATCGCCGCATCATTCAGTTGAACGACGCAGACTGGACCACCTTTCTCGCGGCCCTTGATGGCCCACCTGCGCGCGACGACAGGCTCGAACAGCTTCTGACATCCCCAAGCGTTTTCGACTGAGGCATGACGAGCCCGAACAAGCCCATAATCGAGAAACTGACTGCCCTGCACGATCTTGGCAGCTTCGATTGCGGCTCGGCGGTGCTGAATAGCTTTCTCCAGAACCATGCGTTGGGCAATCAGTCAGCAGGCAGTGCCCAAACCTATCTTGCCCTGATGAACGGCAGTGTCGTCGGCTTCTACAGCCTTGCTGTCGGGCAGATCGAGACCGCTGTCGCGCCAAACCGCCTGCGTAAGGGGCTGCCACGGCATCCGGTCCCGATCATGTTGCTGGCGCGCCTCGCCATCTGCCGCCGCTGGCAAGGGCAGCGTCTCGGCTCCGGCCTGCTCAAGGATGCGCTGCTCAGGACGCTGCGCGCTGCCGACATCGCCGGCATTCGCGCTGTGGTGGTGCATGCGAAGGACGACACGGCCCGCGCCTTTTACACGACCGTCGGCTTCGCCTCGTTCGAAAGCGTGCCGTTTGTCCTCTACCGCCTCATCAAGGATATCCGGCGGATGGCCGGCAGTGATGACTGAGACCCTTGCCGCCCCCTCAATTCAGGGATAGCAAGAGGCAGCCCCCGCCGGCCTGCCAGACTGGACCTTGCCGATATGCCTGCTGCTCCCCGCCTGCGCCCAGGGCGCATTTCTGATGCTGCTGCCCTGACGGATATCCTGCACCGGTCGAAGGGCTCCTGGGGCTATCCGGAGCCGGAGATGGCCGGGTTTCGCGCCAACAACCGGATTACCCCGGCGACGCTGACGTCGCAGACGGTGATCGTTGCCGAGCTTGACGGCAAGCCGGTGGCCTTTGCCTCCGGGGAAAAGCGGGCCGACCACTTCTTTCTCGACTACTTGTTCGTCGCCCCTGAAACCCAGGGGCTCGGGCTCGGGCGCCTGCTGCTTGAGGCCGTGGAGGATCATATGCGAGGAGCCGGCTTCCGACTGCTCCGGGTCGAGAGCGACGCCAACGCCGTCGGCTTTTACGAACAGCTCGGCTTTACCATTGTCAGCGACCGCGCCAGCACGATGATCCCGACCCTCAGGATACCCTTGATGCAGCGCGAACTGGCGCCGCCCGTGACGCCCCTTGCCGGCATCGCCCTGCGCTTCGACCCGGCCGCCCGCTGGGGCTTCGAGGCCGAGAACGAGGAAGAGATCGCCGCCCATTGGGCAAGGGCCCTGGCGCGCAATCCGCATATGTGGAACGGGCGCATGCTGCAGACGACAGACATTGCCATCGATGCCGGCGGCACCTTGTCCGGGACGTCGCTCGAGATCGCCTTCGCCAGTTTCATTGCCTGGCGCGACTGGGGCTGTCCGGACCGCAGCGGCGCCAATGTCTTCGGCTCGGCCGTGGTGCGGGCTTCGGGAGGGGAACTGCTCTATGGCGTCATGGGGCCGAAGACAGCCAATCACGGCCTGATCTATCCCCCGGGCGGCAGCCTCGACCTTGGCGACGTGACCCCCGATGGCAAGGTGGATGTCGAAGGGTCCATCGCCAGGGAACTGGCGGAGGAGACCGGCCTGTCCATCGGCGACGCTTCCGAAGGCGCCCTGTTTGCGGTCCGCGACGGACCAAGACTGGCTGTCGCGCAGGAACATGTGTTCGACCTGCCGGCCCGAGAGCTTCGCGGCCGCATGCTGGCGCACGCCCGGGCGACGGAGGACCAGGAGTTGGAAGATATCCTGATCATTTCGCGGGTCTCGGACCTGCCCTCCTCGAAAGTTCCCGGCTTCTCGCGGCTGATCGCCCGGCATCTTCTTGGTTGACAGGATCCCTTGCAGATCAACCCGTTGCTAACCATTTCGCAACAGGGCGGACTGGCAGAGCGGATAAAACCATGCAAAAGTCCGGCCGGTCCCGGGTGAGCGGGACACGCCTCTGACATGCAACCGGGAGAGATTGCCGATGGGACGCCGCTACGCCGTGCTCGACGTGTTCACCAACAAGGCCCTGGCGGGCAATCCCCTTGCCGTGGTCCAGGACGCAGAAGGGCTCGACACAGCGCAGATGCAGGCCATCGCGCGCGAGTTCAACCTGTCGGAGACCGTGTTCCTGTTGCCCCCGCGCGGCCCGGCCCATTCAGCCCACTTGCGCATCTTCACGACAACCCGCGAGTTGCCCTTTGCCGGCCACCCGACCGTCGGCACCGCGATCTTCCTCGCCATGGAGCGCTTCGGCGACATCAAGGGTGAGCAGAGCGCCGTCGTCGTGCTGGAGGAAGAGATCGGCACCGTGCGCTGCGGCGTGACCCTGAAGGAAAACGCAGCCGGCTTTGCCGAGTTCGACGTGCCCAAGCTGCCGCAGCCGGGCGTGCCGGCGCAGGACAAGGAAGCGATTGCCGCTGCCCTCGGGCTCATTCCCTCAGAGGTCGGTTTCGAAAACCACAAGCCCTGCCTTTATGACGCTGGCGTGCCTTTCCTGTTCGTGCCGGTGGCCGACATGAGCGTCCTGTCCCGTGTCTCGCCGGTCCTATCCCTGTGGTCCGATGCCTTCGGTCCGGCCAAGACCCGCAGCGCCTATATCTACACCCGCCAGACCCGCTCCAACGACAGCGCCTTCCATGCCCGCATGTTCGCCCCCGATCTCGGCGTGCATGAAGACCCGGCCACGGGCTCCGCGGCGGCAGCCTTTGCCGGCGTGGTGCATCACTTCGACCGCCCGACCAATGGCACACATTTCCTGCGCATCGAGCAGGGCTTCGACATGGGCCGTCCGTCGCTGATCGACCTGGAGATCGACGTGGAGGCTGGCGCGCTGCATGCCGTTCGCATCGGCGGCCAGGCAACGCTGATTGCGCGTGGTGAGTTGTTCCTCTGATTGGCTGAGGCGCGCGCGGTCCAATTTGTCTTGCGCGCTTCTCCCCCATCCGTTACAGATTCTGCCTATCGACGCGCGCCAGCCTCTAAGCTGGCCCTCATTCAGCGGTCAGCTGCTGCCGACCGGAACAAAAGGCCGAAAGCCCGCATGATCGCCATTTGCGACATGACCGATGCTTTGAACACCGCGGCTCTCCGCGGCGGCCTTTCTGCGCGCGCCCTTCTGCTTGGCCAGCTGCTTCTGCTTAGATGCCCCTGAGCGTCGGCAGGCCCATGCGTGGGCGGGCTCTCAGGGGATAGCGAACTCACCCAAGAATTGAAGACCGCTCCCGCCTGACGCCCACCATGGCAAGCATTGACCAGGGCCAGCGGGACTGAAGGGAAGGAACTCACCCATGACCGCGACCAGCCAGGCCGAAACGGCCAGCCCGAAGGACAAGGTATTCATTTTCGACACCACCCTGCGCGACGGTGAACAGTCACCGGGCGCCTCCATGACACTGGAGGAAAAGCTGCAGGTGGCCGAATTGCTCGACGATATGGGCGTCGACATCATCGAGGCCGGCTTCCCGATTGCCTCCAACGGTGACTTCGAGGCGGTGCGCGAGATCGCCAAGCGCTCGAAGAACTCTGTCATCGCCGGTCTGGCCCGTGCCATTCACGCAGACATCGACCGCTGCGGCGAAGCCGTTCGTCATGCCGGCAAGGGCCGCATCCACACCTTCGTCTCCACCTCGCCGATCCATCTGAAGTTCCAGATGAACAAGTCCGAGGACGAAGTCCTGGCGATCATCGCCGACACAGTCACCCGCGCCCGCAACCTGATCGATGACGTCGAGTGGTCCGCCATGGACGCCACGCGCACGCCGATCGACTATCTCTGCCGCACTGTCGAGGCCGCAATCAAGGCCGGCGCGACCACGATCAACCTGCCCGATACCGTCGGCTATGCGACGCCGGACGAGTACAAGTCGATGTTCATGGAGATCCGCAACCGGGTCCCGAATGCCGACAAGGCGATCTTCTCGGTACATTGCCACGATGACCTGGGACTGGCTGTGGCCAACTCGCTGGCCGGTGTCGCCGGTGGCGCGCGCCAGATCGAGTGCACCATCAACGGCCTCGGCGAGCGCGCCGGCAATGCGGCACTGGAAGAGATCGTCATGGCGATCCGCACCCGCTCCGACGTGCTGCCCTACACCTGCGACGTGCAGCCGAAGTTCATGACCCGTGCCTCCAAGCTGGTGTCGGCCGTCTCCGGCTTCCCGGTGCAGTACAACAAGGCCATTGTCGGCAAGAACGCCTTCGCGCATGAAAGCGGCATCCACCAGGACGGCATGCTGAAGAACGCCGAGACCTACGAGATCATGCGTCCCGAGGATGTCGGCGTGAAGGCCACCTCCCTGGTCATGGGCAAGCACTCAGGCCGCCATGCCTTCAAGGACAAGCTGAAGGACCTGGGCTATGAACTGGGCGACAACGCCCTGCAGGAAGCCTTCCGCCGCTTCAAGGACCTCGCCGACCGCAAGAAGAACGTCTACGACGAGGACATCGAAGCCCTGGTCGAGGACGAGATCGCAACCGCTGGCGAAGGCGCCAAGGTAATCGCGCTCACCGTCATCGCCGGCACGGGCGGCCCGCAGAAGGCCATCCTGACGATGGACATCAATGGCCGTCACGAGACCAAGGAAGCCACCGGCGACGGCCCGGTCGATGCCCTGTTCAAGGCCATTCGCGCCATCTGCCCGCACACGGCCACTCTGTCGCTGTATCAGGTTCATGCCGTGACCGAAGGCACCGATGCGCAGGCGGAGGTCTCCGTCCGCCTCGAAGCCAATGGCCGCATCGCCACCGGCAAGGGCGCCGACACGGATACGCTGGTGGCTTCTGCCCGCGCTTACGTCGCCGCCATGAACAAGCTCAACCTGCGCCAGCAGTCGACCAATCCGGGCGCGCTGATGGCCGGCTGAGCCGGCAGAGGCACTCCGCAACACTCAAAGGCCGGGGGCAGATGCCCCCGGCCTGAGCTTGATGACAAACCCTCTATCGTCATCCCGGACGTAGCGAAGCGGAGATCCGGGACCGGAGAGCCAAGGTCTCTCCGGGGTTAACTGATTGAAATATAGAGGCCTCGACTCTCCGGTCCCGGCTCGGCGCAGCGCTTGGCCGGGATGACGGGGGTGAGGTCGAGGTTTGCAAGCAGTCCGAGGCCGGGGGCACATGACCTCGGCCTTTTGTGTTCGCAGCCCGCGGTTTTCCGTTGCTCTTTGGTCCTGCTTGCGGATCGTATGGACTTCGACAGCCAGCAAGGAGCCAGCCGTGATTGCCGTGATCTTTGAAGTCGAGCCACACGCTGATCATGTGGCCGCCTATTTCGACCTCGCCGGTGCGCTGAAGAACGAACTTATCAAAATCGACGGCTTCATCTCGGTCGAGCGTTTCGAAAGCGTCACAACGCCAGGCAAGTTCGTTTCGCTGTCGTTCTGGCGCGATGAGGAGGCGCTCGTAGAGTGGCGGCGGCTGACGCTGCACCGCTCGGCGCAGAAGGCAGGGCGGGAGATGATGTTCGCCGGCTACCGGTTGCGCGTTGCCGCCGTCCTGCGCGACTATGGTCTGAAAGAGCGTGACGAGGCGCCAGAGGACAGCCGCAGGCTCAATGGCTGATCAGGTCAGCCATTGGCAACAAGGCGATGCATCACAGGACTAAGGACCTGATAGATATCCCGAGGCATGTCCCGGATGCGGCGGCGCTCGCGGAAACTCATGCCGGCCAGTTCCAGCACCCACCGCGCCCGCGTGTGGTCGCTGCGCGCGAAGCTGATCAGGTGGCTGTAGTAGGTGTTGTCAAAGAACCAGCGCACCAGCGACGGCGCCAGCTCGCGCGCATAGCCCTTGCCCCAATGTTCTCGGGCAATGACGATTTCCATCTCGATTTCCGAGGTTTCCTCAAAAGGCTGAAACCCGGCGCGGCCGACAAACCGGCCGTCATGGGTCAGGATCTTCCACATGCCGAAGCCTTGCAGGGCGTGTCCGGTGACATAGTCAACCAGCCGTCCGGCCAGCCGGACCGCCCCCCAGGCCGACGGATCCCCGTCGAGGAAGCGATTGACTTCCGGATCACCATGCAATGCCTGGAGCGCGGGAAGATCGTTCTGCGTGAAGGAAATGGCCCGCAATTGCCGGGTCGCCAGAACTGTATCTTGCATACCCTTGTTCCTCGGTTTCGACGTTTGGCGTCGCACTCAAACAGCAACCGGGAGATAGCTAGAGATTGTGCATATACAAGGGCAGAGCAGCGGCGAAAGCAGGACTATTTTCGTGGCCAACGCCGGATCAGTTTCCGTCAGCTCAGATCAAAGCTTTGAAATATAACAAGATTGTTTAACCCAATCGACGGATCAAGGCGCGGCCAGCTGCCGAGCTGGCCGCGAAAGAAAGTCTCCTGCCGTTTCGCGTACCGCCGTGTTGCCACCACAAGTTGCCGCTCCGCCTCATCCCGATCCAGTCGTCCAGCTGTCCAGTCCGATATCTCCTTGATCCCGATTGCCCGCATGGCCGGCAGGGTGTCCGACAGGCCAAGGGCAAGCAGCCCGTCAACTTCTGCCGCTCCTTCCGGTCCCAGCATCATCGCCGCCCGCTGCCCAATCCGGGCATGCAGCCATGGCCGTGGCGGGGCAAGGATGACGGAGGTGAAAGTACCGGGCTCCAGCAAGGCCGCGCCTGGCCTGTCGCTTTGCCATTCGGCCAGACGGCGACCGGATGACCGGACAACCTCGAGGGCCCGCGTCAGCCGCTGCAGGTCGATCAGCCGGTCTGCCGCTTCCCCGTCGAGCGGCCGAAGCGCTGCCCGTACCGCTTCGATACCGCCCTCCTCCGCAAGCATCCGGCATTGGCTGCGGACGTCGGCGGCAACCTCCGGGACTTCGGCAAAGCCCTGGGTCAAGGCCCGAAAATACAGGCCCGTGCCACCGACGATGATCGGACGCAAACCGGCAGCCCGTGCTTCGGCAAGGCATTGCGCCACCCGTTTGAGCCAGGCCCCGGTGGAGAACGCCTCGGACGCGGGCAAGACGCCGTAGAGCCAATGCGGCACCCGCGCTTCATCCCTTTCATCTGGTCGCGCTGTGACCAGCCGCAGTTCCCGATAGAGCTGCATGGAATCGGCGTTGATGACCACGCCATGGCTGCGCTCGGCCAACTCCATGGCCAGCGCGGACTTGCCGCTGGCGGTTGGCCCGGCTATCAGGATCGCGCCAGTCGCATCCGCTGTGCTGCTTCCGCCGAAAGGTTTGTCCATGTCCCTGGTTGCCACGCTCGTTTCCAATCCGGCCCGGCCGGTCCTTGATGATCAGCTCGTTGCCAGGGCCGCAACCGTTGTCGGCGCGCCCGCGCCGGCGAGATGGCTTGCTGCTGGGATCGCTGCCGATCTTGATGTTGACGCAACACTATCCGCAACTGAGGCAGACGCGCGCCTTCGCGACCTTCTGGCCGATCTGCCCGTGGATGTCCATGTGCAGCAGGCGGATGGACGGCGCAAGCGGCTGCTGATTGCAGACATGGACTCCACCATGATCGGTCAGGAATGCATAGACGAACTGGCAGCCGAAGTTGGTCTCAAGGACCATGTGGCCGAAATCACCGAGCGCGCCATGCGCGGTGAACTGGAGTTCGAGCCGGCCCTGCGCGAGCGGGTGGCCCTCCTGAAGGACCTGCCGCTGGACGCGGTAACCCGGGTACTCGACACCCGTATCACCCTGACGCCTGGCGCGCGTGAACTGGTTCAGACGATGCGGGCGCAGGGCGCCTACTGTGCGCTGGTGTCGGGCGGCTTCACGCTGTTCACCGGCCCCGTCGGCGAGCGCATCGGCTTCAACGAGAACCGCGCCAACATTCTGGAAGTGGTCGATGGAAAGCTCGCCGGCCTCGTCCGCGAACCGATTCTCGGCCGTGAGGCAAAGCGCGAACGGCTGGAGCACTTGTGCAAGGAACTGGGCCTGCCGCTGGAGACGTCACTGGCCGTAGGCGATGGCGCCAATGATCTGGCGATGATCGCCCGCGCCGGCCTCGGGGTCGCCTATCATGCCAAGCCGAAGGTTGCTGCAGAAGCAGATGCCCGGGTTGACCACGGCGATCTGACCGCCCTGCTCTACTTCCAGGGCTTTGCCGCGTCAGACTTTATTGCCTGACGCCGGTCACTCTCCGGTCAGTTTCCGGCGACGGCGGGGGCACCAAAGCTCTGGACACTCATGCCCATCAGCTCCTGCTGCAACAGCAAGGCGATCGCCTGCTCTGCCGGTATGGGGCGGCCCGTGAAATAACCTTGCGCCTGCGTACAGCCTTCGGCCTTCAGTGCCAGCAGTTGCTCCTCGCTTTCCACGCCTTCGGCAGTCGTTGCGATGCCGAGGCTCGTACATAGTCCGGTTACCGCGCGAACAACTGCAAGCTTGTCATCCCCCTTGTGCACATCCTGCACAAAGGCACGGTCGATCTTCACCTTGTCGAAGCGGAATTTCCGCAGGTAGCTGAGCGAGGAATAGCCCGTGCCGAAATCGTCCATGGCGATCCGGACGCCGAGCCGCTGCAGATCTGACAGGATCGACAGGGTCGCATCGGTATCTTGCAACAGAACCCCTTCGGTGATCTCGATCTCGAGACGATTGGCACTCAGGCCCGACGCACCTAGCGCGGCAATGACCTCAAGAACAAGCGTTCGCGTGCGGAACTGCACCGGGGAGACATTGACCGCAACGCGAACATGACTGGGCCACTTGGCTGCCTCCTGGCAGGCCTTGCGCAGAACCCAGGTTCCGATGCCGCTGATCAGGCCAGTTTCTTCCGCAATCGGGATGAATTCGGCGGGAGAGATAAAGCCGAGGCGCGGATGCGGCCAACGCAACAATGCCTCGAAGCCCTCGATTTGCCCGTCCTGAAGGTTGAACAAAGGCTGGAAATGCAACAGGAACTCATCACTTGCAAGCGCGTGGCGGAGATCAATCTCCAGTTCCCGGCGTGCCTGGATCTCCTTGTCCATGGCCCCTTCAAAGAAGCGGTGGACGTTGCGGCCATCCTGTTTCGCCCGGTAGAGCGCCATGTCCGCATGTTTCATCAGGAGATCTGCATCATCGCCATCGACAGGGGCATTCGCGATGCCGATCGAAACGCCGATGAAGATGCAATGACCGCTGATGTCATAGGGTTCGCCAATGGCTGCGATGATCCGGTCGGCAAGTTCGGCGGCCCGCGTCGGGCTCGACCGGTCAACAAGCAGGACTGCAAACTCGTCGCCGCCGAGCCGCGCAACATGTCCGCTATCGCCCAGTTCTTCCCGCAACCGCTCTGCAACAGCAATCAGCAGCCGATCGCCAATCGGGTGTCCCAGCGTATCGTTGACTGTCTTGAACTGATCCAGGTCGAGATAAAGCAGGGCAGCGGCAGCACCGCTGGTCTGGCAGGCGGCAAGGGTCTCAACCAGTTGCTCGCGAAACAGCACGCGGTTCGGCAGGCCGGTCAGCGCATCATGATGGGCAAGATACGAGATCTTCTCCTCCTGCCGGCGCCGCTCTGTCACATCTTCATGCACGGCGACCGTCCCGCCCTCCGGCGTAATCGCGGTCGTGACCACGATCGTCCGCTCGCCCCTGATGCTGACGATGCGCTGGCTGCTCAGGAAGAAATGCGGATGAAGCTCCGCAGTTCGCTCATTGTCATCGGCCAGCACCACTGCGCCATTCTCCCGGCACCGGGCAATGACCGTTTGCAACTCCGTGCCGGGCTGAACGTCCTCCTCAGCCAAACCAAAAAGAACACGAAAATTTCCGTTGGCAAGAAGGATACGCTCATCCGGCCCCGTCAGCAGAATACCTTGCGGAATGCTCTCAATGGCCGCTTTCAATCGATCGAACTGCTGCTGGACCTCAACCCGCGATGCAGCCAGCAGATCCAGCCGGGCCCGCTCGAGCGAGCGCATCAGATTGTCGAAGGAGGTTGCAAGGGACCCAATCTCGTCCGGTCGGCTGAGAAGCCGTTCGGGCAAGTGATGCGCATAACCACCTTCGCTGCGCAGCCGGCGGACACAGGCTGTCAGTTTCTCGATAGGCCGGGTGACCAGCACCCCGAAGGCCAGAACTGCGGCAATGCAGGCTAGAGCTGCAAAAGCAGCAACGCCGATGATCGTAACGAGGCTGGTGTCGATCTTCTGCGAGATCTGTTCAACGGAATCCTGATTTTCAAGCTTTGCCCAGATTGCAAGCTTCTGCAGCATCTTTGACAGCCGGTATTCATTCAGCCGCAGAAGACGTGTCGTCGTCAGCACACGCTCGCCGATGTGAACGTTCTGCATGAGAACATCCCGCAGACCATTCATGCCGATGAGTTCGTCGGAGATCCGGGACAGGGTCTTCTCCAGATGCTGCACCCGGTCAGACTGGCCACGGCTCTTCAGCCAGGGCGTGATCTTCAGGACATGACGGCGCAACGCCGTCAGTTCCTCCACTTGCCCCTGAATGACCAGCGCCAGGCTCTGGCTGCTGGCGGGATACGCGTCCCCCAGGAGGCTGTCCCGCAGCTTCTGGGCATGCAAGCGCAGATCATAGGAACCGCGCACGAGGGGCCAGTCCCCAACCAGGATGGTTCCGAGCCGGAGAAGTTCGTTGTCCATGCCGTGGGTTTGCCGGAACACGCGTTCCGCGTCGTCAAGGCTGCCGCTGATCGTCTTGTCGCTTTGCTCGAGCAGTCCGGCGACCGCGATATCGAGGCGCGTCAAGCTGACGCGAATTTCACTTTCAGCCTGAAGCAGGCGTTCCCGGTTGGCTTGCCGTGCGTCGCAGACATCGATGATCTGGCGCTGGATCGCGACAAGTTCATCCTGCGCACCGATCAGATTGCGGCCGAGTTCGTCGAGGCGGACCTTCTCGGCATGCAGGCGGAAGGCTTCGATGTCGGCAAAGTCAGCATTGCGCAACGCAAAGACTGATCGGCTGACATCCGCTCCCGTCCGGTTGAAGCATTCATCGATGAGGTTGCGCGACAGGGAGTTGACGTGCTGCAACGCCGCCGAAGCCCGCAAGGCGTCCGTATAGAGCGGTCCCGTCGTCTCGTTGATCAGGCGTATGCCATTCGAGACCGCAAGGATCTGCTGTGTGCTCACCACGCCAAGCGTCCCGATGAGCAGGACAAGGACGGCCCCGATGGCGGTCATGACCACCCGCAGCCTCTTCGCCTGCGGCAAGCTCAGCTTTGGCACACCAAAAGTCATTCAGTCGTCCCACCACGCCATAGGCGCCGCAACTCGGATCGAGCGCGCCAGTCAGGCATTCCCTTTTGCCCTCCCCTTGGTCCGGAGAGGGACATCCATCGCCGAGGCTACCCCGACTTGCTATAATTTCCGTAAAGGCGCATCTGGAATAATGACGATATACTTTATTAACCCTGAGGCAGGGGCGCGAAGAACAGAAATAAAAACGGAAAGAGGGCGAAGCTTTCGCCCCGCCCTCTTAAGAACTCATCAAATCAAAAGCGTTTGACCGCTCACTTGTCCTCGATCCGGACGGGAACGAAACGAAGTTCTCCCGTCGGGTTTGCCAGAAGCAGCAGGGCCGATTTACGCCCCTCCTTCTTCAGCTTTTCAATCTGCGCCAGGACATCCTGCGGCGTTTTCACCGCTTCCTGCGCGACTTCCTTGATCGTGTCGCCAGCCTGAACGCGCTTTTCTTCCGCCGCACTGCCTGGCGTGACCTCAGTCACCACCACGCCTTCGACACTGGCTTCAATCTGGAACTTCTCACGCAGTTGGTCATCCGAAGCCGCCAGTTTCATGCCCAGCACTTCGCTGACGACCTCAGGCTCGGCCGTGGCCGGCTTGTCCGCATCGCCCTCACTCGCCGCCTCGGCTTCTTCGAGCCGGCCAAGCGTGACCTTCAGATTGACCCTTTCGCCCTTGCGCAACACGACAACGTCCACGGCCTTGCCGATTTCCGTATCAGCAACCATGCGCGGCAGGTCGCGCATGCTCGGCACTTCGTTGCCGTCAAACTCGACGATCACGTCCCCCGGCAGGATTTCGGCTGCAGCGGCCGGTCCATCGTCCGAAACACCGGCAACCAAAGCGCCGATTGCCTTGTCCATGCCGAGGCTCTCGGCAATCTCGTCGGTGACTTCCTGGATCCGCACGCCGAGCCAGCCGCGACGGGTCTCGCCAAACTCGCGCAGCTGCGCAATGACGGCAGTGGCTGTCTTTGCCGGAATGGCAAAGCCGATCCCGATCGAGCCTCCCGAAGGCGAGATGATCGCCGTGTTGATCCCGATCACATTCCCGGCCATGTCGAACAGCGGCCCGCCCGAGTTGCCCCGGTTGATCGAAGCATCGGTCTGGATGAAGTTGTCATAAGGCCCGGAATTGATGTCACGATTGCGCGCCGACACGATGCCGACCGTGACAGTTCCGCCAAGGCCAAACGGGTTGCCGATTGCCATCACCCAGTCGCCGACGCGGATCTTCTCGCTGTCGCCGAAGGCAACGGCGGTGAGTTCCTTGACCGGGGTCACCTTGAGCACGGCCAGGTCGGTCTTCTCGTCCCGGCCAATCAGCTCGGCCTTCAGCTTCGACCCGTCGTTGAAGTTCGCCGTGATTTCGTCGGCCCCTTCGATGACGTGGTTGTTGGTGATGATGATGCCTTCCTTGCCATCGATGACAAAGCCGGATCCCAGCGACTGGACGCGGCGCGGCTGCCCGTCGCCTTCGCCCTCGCCCTGCTGCTGCCGGTTGAAGAACTCCTCGAAGAACTCCTGGAACGGCGAGCCATCCGGGACATTGGGCAACGGGATCGAGCGCTGCGCCTTCACCGTCTGCGAGGTGGAGATATTCACCACCGCATCGGCCAGCTTCTCGGCAAGATCGGCGACAGAGGCCGGCCCTTGAACCTGTGCGAGCGCGGCCGGAGCCCCGGCAAGCGAAAACGCGACAACGGCCGCCATCGCGGCCCCTGCCCCACGTGCAATCTGTTTGCGAGCGAACATGAGGGCCATCGGCCTTTGTCCTTCCATCCCAAGAGCGCGTGGCGGCTCCAAGCCGCCCGTCCGCACCACAGTCATACGACAAAATGGCGGCAGTTCGACATCGACACCGCCGCCCTGAAAAATCATCCGCGCACCAACCAGACCAGCAACACCCCTGCTCCCGCTGCGACAAGCCCGGCAAGCCTGAGCGTCTGGTCGGGAGCTTCGAGGACCTTGCGCATCATGGTCTTCATGGTCTCTGGTGCCAGTGCATAGAGGATCCCCTCCAGCACCAGCACCAGTCCAAGTGCGACCACCAGGTCGGTCATTGCGCCGGCAGGGCCTGCGCAGGCTGACTGGCCCCAGCCGGGTTGTTGAAGTACCGGAAGAAGCTGGAATCCGGCGACAGGATCAGGCTGGTGTCACCCGAACGCAGCCCTGCCTCATAGGCCTGCATCGAGCGGTAGAAGCCGAAGAAATCCGGATCCACGCCAAAGGCCTCGGCAAAGATGCCGTTGCGCAGAGCATCGCCATCGCCGCGAATGATTTCCGCGTCACGGCGGGCCTCGGCGACCAGAACCGTTGCATCACGTTCAGCGCGCGAACGGATACGGCGACCCTGCTCCTCACCCTGGGCGCGGATTTCGGTTGCTTCCCGCTGACGCTCCGTCTGCATCCGGTTGAACACCGCCTGGCTGTTGGCTTCCGGCAGATCGGCGCGGCGGACCTTCACATCGACGATCTCGATGCCAAGTTCCGATGCACTGATACCGACATCCCGGCGGATGCTTTCCATGATGCCATTGCGGTCATCGCGGACCACGGCCGTGAACGAGGCCTTGCCGAGTTCAGAGCGCAGCGACGACTGCAGCAGCGTCGACAGGCGCTGGTTGGCCGCCGAGATGTTGTTGACGCGCTGATAGAACAGCACAGGATCCGAGATCCGGTAGCGGGCAAAGGCATCGACCACCAGACGCTTCTTGTCGGAGGCAATCGCTTCCAGCGGCGGCATGTTGAGATCGAGGATCCGCTTGTCGATGTAGATCACGTTCTGCACCAGCGGCAGCTTGAAATGCAGGCCGGACTGCTGGGTGGCAGAAATCACCTTACCGAACTGCAGCACAAGTGCCTGCTGCGTCGGATTGACGATGTAGATCGAGAGATAGACGGCGAAGGCAGCCAGAGCCACGACAACGCCAACGAGGCCAAGAAGACCGTTTTTCATCACTGGGCTCCTACGCTGCTGCGGGCTGCCGGTGCAGAGGACTGACCCTGCGAGCGGTTCAAGAGGTCATTGAGCGGCAGGAAGGGCACGACGCCTTCGTTGTTCTGCTTCTGGTCAATGATGATCTTGGGGTTGGAGCCGAGCACACGCTCGAGGGTTTCGAGATAGAGACGCTCACGCGTCACATCCGGAGCCTTCTTATACTCGTCATAGATCTTGGTGAAGCGCTGCGCCTGACCCGTCGCCTCTGCAACCGTCTGGTCGCGGTAGGCGGTGGCAGCTTCGATCACCCGGGCCGATTCACCACGGGCTTCCGGAACGATCCGGTTGGCGTAGGTCTGGGCTTCGTTCTGGATACGCTCCTGGTCGGCACGCGCAGCCTGAACATCACGGAACGCATCGATGACCTGCTGCGGCGGATCGACCTTCTGCATCTGCACATTGATGATGTCGATGCCGGCACGATAATCGTTCAGCGTCTTCTGCATCAGATCCTGCACCGCAATCTGGATCGGAGCACGGTTTTCCGTCAGGATCGCATCAATGTCTGATGCACCAACCACCTCGCGCATGGCACTTTCGGCGACTGCTTTCACCGTGCCTTCGGGGTTCTGGATGTTGAACAGATAGTCCGACACGCCCTCGCGGGTGTTCCGGATGCGCCACTGAACCTTGAAATCGGCGTCGACGATGTTTTCATCGCCGGTCAGCATCAGGCTTTCCTCCGGAACGTCACGCGACCGCACAGTGCCACCGGTAACGAACTCTTCCATGCCGACGGTCATTTCGCGAACCTGCAGCACGCCCGGGGTCTCGACCTGGCCAATCGGATAAGGCCAGTTGTAGTTGAGGCCCGGCTGCGTCTGGTCGGTCACTTCGCCAAGCACCAGCTCGACACCAACCTGATCCGGCGCCACGGAGTAAAGTCCCGTCGCCAGCCAGACACCAACCAGAACCACGCCCACCAGCGCGATCCCTTTTGCGCCGAGGTTGCCGCCGCCACCGGGCAGCACCGTCTTCATGCGGTCCTGGGTGCGCTTGAGCAATTCCTCGAGATCAGGCGGCGTATTGCCACCGCCACGGTTCGGGCCACCGCCCCACGGGCCGCCGCCATTTCCACCGCCGCCGCCCCAGGGACCACCGGCATTGCCGCCGCCCTTCCAGCCGCCGCCGCCACCACTCTGGTTGCTCCAAGGCATAAGGTCTTCCTTCGTCGGGAAACTGTCAGATGCAGCTTCCTGGTTGATCTAACGGTTTGTGCCCTGCAAGGGGTTAGGGTGAGGTTACCACTTCATCCGGGAAATGATCCAACAAACCCGACCGCGTCTTGCAGCCCACGTACTGCCGGAATTGGGGCTCTTCACCCCAGATTTCAAGCTTTTCAGCCCCACTCCTCAAGTGATCGAAGCGTCGCGCCGCATGTGGACATGGGGTATCCCGTCCTCAAGATAGGTTTCACCATGCGGGCAGAACCCGTGCCCTGCATAAAAACGCTCCAGATGCGCCTGCGCCGACAGGACAATATCAGCGGCCGGAAAGGCCAGTTGTGTCCGTTCAATCGCCAGCTGCATCAAGCGATCTCCAAGCCGCAACCCGCGGAACGCCGGGGCGACGATGATCCGACCAAGCCGAACTTCGTCCTCGCCCAAAGCTCCCGGTGCAAAGCACCGCAGGCATCCGGCAATCTGTCCGTTCGATGCTTCGAGCAGAAGATGGTCCGCCTTCGGATCAAGACCGTCGATATCCGGATAGGCGCACTGCTGTTCCACAACAAACACGTCGACCCGCAGTTTCAACAAGTCGTGAAGCCGATGGGCGCCAAGCTCATCGAAGCGATACCACGTCGAGGTCAGCGTATCGCTCCGCGCTTCATGCGTCATGCCGCTCATCTCCTCGCCCCTGTCCGATGGGGGATTTCGTATCCGCAGTACCCAAACGGCGCTCAAACGTCATATAGGACACGTCAGCCGTATCGCGCTCGCCGCGACGACCGGGAACAAGCGACTTCAGGATCCAGAGCGCCGGATCGATTTCAGGAAACACCGTGTCCCCCTCCGGCGCTGCATGGACACGCGTAATCTCCAGCCTGTCAGCCAGCGACAGTGCCGCAGCGTAGAGCTGCCCGCCGCCGATCACCATGATCTCGTCCACTCCGTCCTGCCCTGCCCGCTGCGCCGCACATACAAGCGCGTCTTCAAGCGATGCAGCCCCCGCAACACCTTCGGGCAAGTGCGGCGCGCCCCGGCTGACCACAATGTTGAAGCGACCCGGCAGGGGCCGACCAAGACTTTCAAATGTCTTCCGGCCCATGATGACCGGCCGGCCAAGTGTCAAGGTCTTGAAGTGCTTGAGATCAGACGGAATATGCCAGGGCATGGTGTTGCCTGCCCCGATGATGCCGTTTTCGGCAACCGCCGCCACCAGGACGATGCTCAAGCGCCTGTCCATTGCCGCCCCGCCTTACTGTGCCAGCGCCGCACGGGCCTGATCAGGTTGATCGGTGAACAGCCCGTCGACCCCGGCTTTCGCGACAGCAAGCCGGATCAGTTCGGCAAACGTTGCAGCAAAGGGCGGCAGGCGGTCGGCGCGGAAGGTGTAGGGATGAACTTCAAGGCCGGCGGCTTGCGCATCCGCGACCAGCGATGTCACTTCGGCGATCCCGTCCTTGTTGTCATCGGTCAGGACCTGGGTCAGCGAAGGGCCGATGCCATTGGCGACCGACGCAATTTCCTTCAGTCCTTCAGGTTTGCGCAACTGGTCATAGTCAGTGCCAGGAGCCATGTTCCAGGCGTTCTCGCCGATCAGTTGCACCAGCTTTCCCTTGTAGCCAAGCTCGTTGCGAACCCGCTTGATCTCGTTGAAATCAAAGGACTGGATGTACACCAGATCATCGGCGCCATAGCCGGCGTCTTCCAGCACCCGCAGAACGGCCGCCGCCAGGTCCTGGCCTTCCTCGCGGTGGAAAGCCGGCGATTTCAATTCCGGATAGATCCCGGCAACCCGTCCGGTCGAAGTGTTCATGCCGCGGATGAACGCCAGTTCCTCGGCAAGCGTCGGAATGGTCAGCCCGGTCTTCTGGCGCGGAAAGCGACCCTTGAACGCCTGTTCGCCCTGCCTGTTGCCGCGCTCCAGCACATCCAGCTGCTTCAGTTCGCTGAGCAAGAAGTCAATGGCATAGTACGATCCGTCAGCCCGGGCGCGGCCCGCGAAAACCTCGGCAACATTCGTCGTCGCATTCAGCGTGATGTCATGCAGCACCACTGGCACTCCATCCTTCGACAGCACGACATCCTGCTCGATATAGTCAGCGCCCATGGCGTGGGCCATGGCCTTGGCCGCAAGCGTATGTTCGGGGACATAGCCGGAGGCCCCCCGGTGGGCGATGACCAGAACCGTGCCAGCATCCGCCCGGGCCGGCACCGTTCCGAATTCGAAGCAGGACAAGGCAAGTACGGCAAGGAGAAGACAGCGGGGCCGGGTACGCAGGAACATGGATTTTCCTTCAATCTTAAGGAGTTGTCAGGTCAGACCGCAATCGGCGCCTTGATCGCCGGATAAGGATCATAGCCCACCAGCTCAAAGTCCTCGTAGCGAAACGCAAAGAGATCGCGCACATCCGGGTTGAGCTTCATCACCGGCAGGGCACGTGGCGCGCGGCTGATCTGCAGCCGGGCCTGGTCGAAGTGATTGGCATAGAGATGCGCATCACCCAGGCTATGGACAAAGTCGCCGGGCTCAAGGTCACAGACCTGCGCCACCATCAAGGTCAGGAGTGCATAGGACGCGATATTGAACGGTACGCCGAGAAACACGTCTGCAGAACGCTGGTACAGTTGGCAGGACAGCCGGCCATCTGCGACATAGAACTGGAACAGGGCATGGCAGGGCGGCAAAGCCATGTTGTCCACCTCAGCCGGATTCCAGGCCGAGACGATCAGCCGGCGCGAGTTCGGCGAGGTCTTTATCATGCTGAGAAGATTGGCTATCTGGTCGATCGAGCGCCCGTCAGGCGCCGGCCAGGAGCGCCATTGCGCACCATAGACAGGACCAAGGTCGCCGTTCGCGTCGGCCCATTCGTCCCAGATGCTGACCCCGTTGGCCTTCAGATAGCCAATGTTGGTGTCACCGGCCAGAAACCACAGAAGCTCATGGATGATCGACTTCAGGTGCAGCTTCTTGGTGGTCACCACCGGGAACCCCCTGGCGAGATCAAACCGCATCTGATGGCCAAAGACGGAGCGCGTGCCGGTCCCGGTCCGATCCCCCCGGTCCGTCCCCTCCTCAAGAATGCGGCGCATCAGGTCGTGATATTGCTGCACGGCTTGCCTCGCTTTTCAGGTCCCGCAGGGGCTCATCCTGCTGGCGGTCTATCCCGGTCCGCGAACCGATGCAAACGGCGCGGACTGATCTGCCAGGACAATACCCGCAGCAAAGCGAGTCGCTCCACAGTCCTTTTAGCCTCCCCCTTTCAATCCTTGTCCTCAGCTTCTATATTGAAGGTGCCGGCTTGCCGGCTATGGCGATAAATTGTCAGTGGAATAAGCCTTTCGGACCCGGGGGCGGTACCCGGCGCCTCCACCCAAGCCCATCTTTTCAAGGTGAGTTTCGGCGGGGGCGAAATAGGATCGACGAGGGTGTAAAGACTGGGCTTTCGCTCGGCATGGTACCACCGATATCGGACCAAATCTGTAGTTGCCAATGACAACTATGCTCAGGACGTCGCTCTCGCCGCGTAATGCGGTGCGGGTTGTCCACTTAAAGTCCTGACGGGTAGCACCGGCAGGCGGGGTCCGGAGGCACCTGGCAACAGAAGCCTCCACTTCCTTTTGCCGGGTTGCGCTGTTGCGTTTTGCGCTGCATTGGTGGGAAGTAGAACGATGAACCGGACGCATCGGGCTTCCCTTTTCGGGCCGCTGACGCCAAGGTGCGACGAGACCAGAGACGATTCCGGCGGACGACGACCATGGCAGAAGACCTGCTCCGTTATGACATTCTCGTGCAGGATGCCCTTCGTGGGGCGGTGAAGAAGATCCTGGCCGAAGTCGGGCGCACCGGCTTGCCCGGCGAGCATCATTTCTACATTGCATTCGACACCAATGCGCCGGGCGTGCGGGTATCCTCGCGGCTGAAAGAGCGCTACCCGAACGAGATGACCATCGTCCTGCAGCACCAGTTCTGGGACCTCGCCATCGGCGAACACGCCTTCGAAGTTGGCCTGTCCTTCGGTGGCATTCCGGAGAAATTGCTGGTTCCCTACAGTGCGATAAAGGGTTTCTTCGATCCCTCGGTACAGTTTGCGCTGGAGTTCGAACCGGGGAAAACGGCTGAGCCCATCCCCGATGACCTGCTCGAAGCCGTCGGCGAACTGACGCGGCTTGAAACAGCCACCAAGCTGGAAGCCCGGGCAGACGACAAGCCCGCCAAGCCAAAACGCGAGGCCGCTGCGAAGTCCGAGGCGAAGTCCGAAAGCAAGGACGAGCCGGTCAAACCGGAAGACGGTGGCGCTGCTGTTGTCTCCCTCGACGCTTTCCGCAAGAAGACCTGACAGGTCAGGCCATGGCCGGTGACATCATCAATCTGCGCCAGGCCCGCAAGCAGCGCGACCGCTTGAAAAAAGAGGCGGAGGCCGCAGAAAACCGCCGAAAATTCGGCCAGACCCGATCTGAACGCGAACTGACGCAAGCGCGGCAGGACAAGGCCCGTGTTCATCTGGACGGCCACCATCTGGGAGACAGCGGTGACGCTGCCGAGCCGGAAGGTGCTGCTGACAAAGCTCCTGACAATTCTCCTGACACCTGACCCGGCTGGCGTCAGTCACCAGCCCGGTTCCACCTTGCGAAGCGGGTGAACCGGTTTATCCTCGACCCTGGCACCTGGAACTGGATGAGCCTGCTGGAGGCGCTGTGATGATGACCTTCGTCAAACGCTCCTTGAGCCTCAAGGGGCATCGCACTTCATTGGCGCTGGAACCCGAGTTCTGGCAGGTCCTGGATGAAATTGCCGTTCAGGAACAACGCTCTCTGGCGGGACTGATCGACCTGATCGACAGCCGACGTTCACCGGAGCAACCCCTGTCCTCGGCAGCGAGGGTGCATGTCGTCCGGTATCTGCTCCAGCGTGGAAACAGCGCCTGACTGGCAAAACCTCGGCTGAGTGCGAGAGCGACAAAGAGTAGCCAAACCTACCCCAAACCAAGCCCACAACGCGACAATTCGCACCCCTCCGATACACGCAAGGAACCGGACGACAGGCTGACGCCGATCTTCAGTTGCGCGGGGGCGGATAGGTGATCACGAGACCATTCGAGTCCGTCACATATCGGGGACCCTGCTGCACAGGAACCGGTTCTGCCGGGCGTACCCGCTGGCCTGCCTGGGCCGTCGGGCGCGTCGCCGATGACGGGATCAGGCGCAACGGATCGGCACTTTCGAGAACCTGCTGCGGCTCCGTCACCGGACCGATCTCACGGGCCGGTTCCAGCGGCGGCAGGGCCGTGGCGGATTGCACCGGGGCACCGGCCAAGGCGTTGGCCGGAACATTTTCCGGAACGCTTGCAGGAGTGCGGGCATCGAGTGTGGAGCGGATGCGATTCTCGAAGTTCAGAAGATCACCGATGGTATCGCCATTCTTCGGCGGAGCCGTCGAGGCGGGAGGCTGAACGGTGCCTTGCCGCTGCGGGGCAGCCGGAGCCGGCGCTTCAGCAGGCGCTGCAGGTTCTGCAGGGGCAACAGGGATCAGGCTTGCCGCCCGTTCCTGCTGGCGGCGTAGGGCCTCCTCGCGGAAATACTTCACCTCGCGCATCAGGCGGTCCCGTTCGAGGATCTCGGCCTGAAGCCGCTCAACCCGTTCCACCTCCTGCTCGAAGGCGCGCAGGGTCAGGAAAGCGGTGAAGGGGGCAACGTCGATCCGCCGCTCCGGCTCGGCGAGCGGGCCGCTGAACAACAGGGCCACCTGCGGCTCGGCGCCGGCGACAGCGTCGAGGCCGGCATCCACTTTCAAAGTGATGTCGCTATCGAGCGTCCAGTCATTGAGGTTGACCAGCGCCTGACCGGACAGGCCGGCGTCGTCCGCGTCAACGGCGACATTGCGCAGGGCAAGCCGGCCGCCGTTGAGAGCCAGGCTGCCATCGAGACGTTTGAGCGCCAGCGACCCGGCATCCAACTGGCTGGCGAAGACCTCCCGGATCTTGTCGTCCTCAAGCGCGAGCCCGGCGTCGGCCGCACGGATGACGAGATCGAAGGCAGCCGGATTTATCGACCGCAGCTCAGCATCGGACAGTTGCAGGGTACCGCCACCGGACAGATTGGCAACGACGGCGGAGATCGAGCGTCCGGTTCCCTGAAACTCGCCGGACAGATCAAGACCGCCAGTAGCCGACGCCCGCCCGGACGGATGCCAGACGAGATCCTCGAGCCTGGCACCTGCGACCTGCAATGTGCCGCTCAGCGCAGCCTCCGGGCCAGTGCGGGTCAAGGCAAGCTGGCCGGTGACCGTACCACCAGCCAGACTGGTTTCCATGCCCTCCAACCGCAAAAGGTCGGGCTTGAGGCGGAGCTTCGCAGTCAGCGGACCAAGGACGAGATCATCGGAGACGAAGGTCTCGGTGGCGCGCAGATCCAGGCCCAGATCCAGATGCGGCAGTTGCAGCGGGCCAAAAGCCGCCTTGGGCCAAGTCTCGCCGTCCTCGGGTTGCAGCCACTGATCCGCCCCGAGCAACAATTCCGACAGGGCCCTCAAATCGAGAGCAGAGAAGTCCAGCGCCCCGGTCAGACGCCGCAAACCGGACGCATCGCCGGGCTGCAGATTGCCGGCCAGGCGCCCCGCCACTTCGACGCCGGCAAAGCGTCCCTTGAGATCGTCCAGCGTCAGGCTGGTGCCTTCGCCAACCACTTCAAAGGTAAAATCCGCCCCGATCTCGCCGGAGAGCACCGGCAGGACCTTGCCCCACAGGAGTGCGATCGGCGCCAGATCCTCTACCTTTGTCTTCACTTCCGAAGCGTAACGCGGCTGCGAGCCTTCGACGAACTGAAGCTCACCCGTCGCGTCCAGCCTGGCATCGCCTGCCCGCGCCAGCACGCTCATGGCCATGCCGTCTACGGGCCGGCCATTCAGCCGCGCCTCGATCTGTCCGGCGTCAAGGCTCCCTTCGGTGTCGATATCAAGCCCGATCTGCCGCACCAGGACGGCCGCGTCAGGCCCCTTCAGGCGCAGGCTCGCAGCCACATCCCCTTCCCGCCAGGTATCGGTCCGGCCGGCAAAGCGGGCCGACAGCTCCAGTTCGGCACCTGCGGCCTGGCCTGAAATGCGCAGATCCGTATCGCTGCCATCCGCAGTCGCCTGCGCTTCGAGCCGTGCTGCAAGCTGCGCTGGAACCAGATGATCGGCCGCACGCATCAGCTGGAGCGTTACGGGAGATTCCGGGGCGAGGTCTTCGGCAAGGGCGACAATGCCTGCGAGCGACCTTGCGTCCACTTCGGCGGTAATCAGCCCGGATGGCGAAGTTGAGATGTTGTCGATAGAGCCACTGGCCTCGATCCTCGCGCCGGCAAAGTCCGCCGCCGAAAGGCTGGAGATCTCGAGGTCATCCCCCGCCAGGGCGGCTTCAAGCGACAGGGCCTTGCCGTCAATGCCGCGAATGGACAGTTCCCGGGCTGACAGACGTAAAGAAATGTCCGAGGACACCAGCGCGCCGGCGACTTCGGGCTGGCGCACCAGACCACTGAGGCTGGCAAGCTCATCAAAATCCAGCCAGTTGGCATCAAGGCTGGCTGCAAAACGCCCCCGTCCCGATCCGTTGGTCTCGTAGGACATCGAACCGGTCGCGCGTGCGCCGGCCAGATCAAGGGTTGCTCCGGTCAGCGACCAGCCGCCGCGCTGGAGCGCAACCCGTCCGTCAACTCCAATCGCCCCCCCCGTCACCATGCCGGACTGCGTCCTGTTGAGCCAGGCAACAAGCGCCTGGGGCTGGGCAGAGTTCAGCGACACCGTTCCGGCATAAGACATCTCGCGGCTGGTGGTAATCTCGCCCTGGGTTGTCAGGTCGGTGCGTCCGGGCAACCGGGCGGCCAGTCGCGCGACGCGCCAGCCACCCACGACGGTTTCCAGATCCAGCCGCGTTGACTGGATGATCCCGCCGCCGACAACGATCGCCGGCACGTCGAGTTCGATCTGGCCCGGAATCGGGGCTGTCGGAATATCAGCGATAAAGGCCAGGATCCCGTCACGGGCGGCAGCAAGTCCAACGGGCTTCTGCGGACCCTCGCCAAGAATCCGGTCAAGATCGACCTGCTTGGCGCTGGCCCGGATTTCAAAGCGTCTCGGCGCGGAAAGGTCTATCCGGCCATCGCCCTTGAGGCTGATGGCGCGATCTTCCGGCCCCATGCGCAGGTCAAACGTGGGGACCGTCAGGCCGGCAGGGCCGACGACGGCCTGACCCTCCGCGCGCCAGACGCCAGCCTCCGTCGCACCCCCGACCGAAGCGACGGTGAAGCGGCCGTCAAAGCCTGGCGCCCCCGCATCCTGCGTCACTGCCCCGTCGACGACCAGTTGCAACGGCTGCAGGGCAGGAACAAGCTCGGCCCGCAGCCGCAATGGACCATCCGCCAGCCGTTCCCCGGTGGTCAGGCGCAGGGAATAGGGTTTGCTGTCATGCACCAGGCTGCCGTCAACCTTGAACGGGCCTTGCAGCGAGCGGGCACTGACGGCAACGTTGACGTTCTCGACTTTCTGGCTGGAACTGTCGCGGGCATCGAGCAGGGTGATCGAGCCATTGTCGATTTCGATCTGGTCGAAAGCAATGTTCTTCGGGTCGAGCCGCGCCAGTCCGGCCGATCGGGTGTTGTCCGTCAGCCAGTCGAGCCGGCCGTATTCGTCCATCGCGAGGGTCAGTTGCGGCCGTTCCAGCCGCATGTCGAGAACCCGGATCTCGCCCTTCAACAGCGGCGGCAGTTCCACCCGCATCTGGAAGCGCGAGACAATCAACAGCGGATCTTCGGCCTCGCCAACGCGCACGTCGGTGAAGGTGAGCGTCGGGGCCGGCAACAGGCTCATGTCCGCCTTGCCGAGCACCGTCACCTTGTGGCCCAGCGCCTCCTCGGCATAGGATTCGAAGGTGGAACGATAGGCTGTCCAGTCGACAAAGAACGGCCCGACCAGCGCCGTCAGCAGCGCCAGAATGATGACCACGCCTGCCGTGATATAGACCGAGTTCAGCTTCGTTCTCCAAAGGCTCTGCCAGTCCGATGCCGGATGATCCGGATTGGACTATACGAAGGATTCAGGCCGATTGCGGCTCCAGTGCGGCAAGGGCGCAGCCGGCTGGCCCGCCCCTGCAGATCAGATCAAGATGATCAGACCGTGACGATCTTGCCTGGGTTCATGATGTTCTGCGGGTCGAGCGCCATTTTCAGCGTACGCATGACGTCCAGCGCCTCGCCATGCTCCCGCTTCAGGTATTTCATCTTGCCCTGGCCGACACCATGCTCGCCGGTGCAGGTTCCTTCCATCTCGATGGCACGCCAGTTGAGGCGCTCGACAAAGGCTTCCGCCGCTGCAATCTCGTCTGGCTGGTCCACGTCAACCAGCACCATCACATGAAAGTTGCCGTCACCCACGTGACCAACCAGCGGCGCGATCAGGCCTGAAGCGGCAATGTCCTCCGCAGTTGCCGCAACGCATTCGGCAAGACGGGAAATCGGGACGCAGACGTCGGTCGTCACGGCCTTGCTGCCGGGGCGAAGGCCGGTTCCGGCGAAATAGGCATTGTGGCGGGCGGTCCAGAGCTTGGTCCGTTCCTCCGCCTGGGTCGACCATTTGAAGGCACCGCCGCCGCAGTCGGCGGCGATGGCCTCGAACAGTTCGGCCTGTTCCTTGACCCCATTCTGGGTGCCATGGAACTCCAGGAACAGGGTCGGCGTCTCTTCGAGGCCAAGGCCGGAATAGGCGTTGCAAGCCTTCACCTGCAGCGCATCAAGCAGTTCGATGCGGGCGACCGGGATGCCCGACTGGATGGTCATGATGACGGCGTTGCAGGCGCTTTCCACGTCCGGGAACGGGCAGACGCCGCCGGAAATGGCTTCCGGCTGGCCGAACAGGCGCAAGGTCAGCTCGGTGATGATGCCGAGCGTGCCCTCGGAGCCCACAAACAGACGGGTGAGATCATAGCCAGCGGAGGATTTGCGGGCGCGGCCACCGGTGTGGATGATCTTGCCCTCGGCGGTCACCACGGTGAGGCCCAGGACGACATCCTTCATCGTCCCGTAGCGCACCGCATTGGTGCCGGAGGCGCGGGTAGACGCCATGCCGCCAAGGCTGGCATCGGCACCCGGATCAATCGGGAAGAACAGGCCAGTGTCGCGCAGATAGGCGTTGAGCTGCGACCGGGTGACGCCCGGCTGCACCACGCAATCAAGGTCCTCGGCATGAACGGCCAGCACCTTGTTCATGCGCGAGACATCCACCGACACGCCGCCGCCAGGGGCATTGACGTGACCTTCCAGCGAGGAGCCCGTGCCGAACGGAATGACCGGGACGCGGTGCTCGGCGCAGATGCGCACGATCTCGGCGACCTCGTCGGTGCTTTCGGCGAAGACGACGATGTCCGGCGCCTGATTCGGCAGCCAGGACGTGGTGTGGCCATGCTGCTCGCGAATGGCGGAGGAACGGGCGCAGCGCTCACCAAACCGGGCAGAGAGTGCCGCACCGGCGGCCTCGATTCCAGCCTCGTTGCGACGGACAAGCACCTGCATGGCTGCCAGGGACATCGGATCCTCCTTCAGTCTTTTTGCCCCGTTTCCGGGGAACCGGGCGAACCCTAGCAAATCCCTCCGCAGCACCAAAGGCTTCATGTTGATCTGACGTGAAATGACCTGTCGCGCCCGATGGCTCAGATGCGCGCCGGCTCACCGACCTTCACCTTGCCAACATGCCGATGCGAGGTCGGCTTGCCGGTGAGACGTTCCTTGAGGTCCATGATCTGGACATGCAACTGGCCCTGCCGTCCGGCCAACCCCGGCAACAGCAGCGGATCAAGCCCGGTGAAAGGAAGGAAGGGATTGCGCCGGAGCGAGCCATAGATGCCGATGCGCACCGAGGGTCGCAGGCTTTCGCCACGCGCATGAAACCCATGGGTGTCAGCGACGACGAGCGTGTTTGCCGGAACTGCCAGACTGACCGGTTTGGAAAAGCCGCGCGAGGTCAGTTCCTCGCGGGAAATCCGGAACGAGCCGCGTGCGTGCAGCCTGTCAGGATGGGCGGCGGCAATCAGGCTCTGCTCGTGTTCGAATGCCCGCCGCTGAGGTGTCAGGCGGTGGGAGCCGGGGACATATGTGAAGGGCCCCTCCTCTTCCTTGACATCATAAAGGAAATACCAGGCCTTTGCCGTCGGCTGGAAGGTATCGGAGTGGAAATGGGTTTGCGGATCCGGGCTGCCGACGTCGGGGACGGTCAGGACCACATGCAGGAAGACAATCGGGTCGCCGGCGGTGGAGGCGACGTATTTCAGCGTGTTCTGGAACAGCCCACCGGTCACGAAGCGCTTCAGGAAGGGCAATCCCGCAAGCACCTCGGGTGGCAAGGGAATAAAGCGGGTGACGGCATTGCCCTGACGCATCTCCCAGGCCTCAAACAGGTTGGCCTCGATTTCGGACCTCAAGCCGGCCAGTTCGTCCTCCGGCAAGGCATCGCGCCTGCAGATGAAACCGTCGCGGGCATAGGCGGCACGATCTTCCGGCGGCACCAGATCCGCAAGCCGGCGGCGGCGCCAGTCCGACATGGCCTCGGCCAGTTGCACACGGCGGACATGCAGGCCACGTGCGTTCAATGCGGGGCTGCCGATGATCGGATTGTCGAGAAAGGACTTGGCCCCGGTGGCGAGTTCAAAGGTCCACCAGGGAGCTTTCACGAAAGACATGAAGCGCATGGGTACTCCGCAGCACGGCTTGGGAACAGGCCGAATTGCATCATACGCAGATGGCACAAACAAGACAAAGGGCCGCGCCGGGAAGCCGGTACGGCCCATTTGTGGGAACTGGCCGCAGGCCTCAGACCGGCTTGGTCGCAGCCTCGAGCCAGATGCGGGTGCGGGCGTCGAGGTGAGGACCAACCTCCTCGTTGACACGGGCGTGGTAGCGGTTGAGCCAGTCGCGCTCCTCGATGGTCAAAAGCGCGGGCTCGACGAGGCGGCGGTCGATGGGCGCGAGCGTCAGCGTTTCGAAGCCGAGCATCGGCCGTTCACCGCCGGAAATGTCCCGCGCCTCGGTGACAAGCTCGAGATTCTCGATGCGGATGCCGTAGGCGCCAGCCGGGTAATAGCCCGGTTCGTTCGACAGGATCATGCCCGGGCGCAGCGGCTGGGTGCCGGTCTTGGCGATCCGCTGCGGCCCCTCATGCACGGACAGGAAGGAGCCGACGCCGTGGCCGGTGCCATGGTCATAGTCGAGACCGGCCTTCCACAGGGCGATGCGGGCGAGCGTATCGAGTTGCGCACCCGTCGTGCCAACGGGGAAGCGGGCCGTGGCGATGCCGATATGGCCCTTCAGCACCAGCGTGAAATGCCGCTTCATCTCCGCCGTCATCTCGCCCACCGCAATGGTGCGGGTGATGTCGGTGGTGCCGTCCTCGTACTGGCCGCCGGAATCGATCAGGTACGGCCGGCCGACGGGGATCTTGATGTTGCTCTGCCGGTTGACCCGGTAATGGCAGATCGCGCCGTTGGCGCCGGCGCCGGAGATGCTGTCGAAGGAAATGTCCTTGAGCACGCCGGTGTCGACGCGGAAGCGTTCCAGGGCTTCGGCGGCGGAGATTTCATCGAGGGTGCCGGACGGGGCGTGGTCATCCAGCCAGCACAGGAAGCGGGCGAAGGCGGCGGCATCACGCAGATGCGCGGCGCGGGCGCCAGAAATCTCGACCGGGTTCTTGATCGCCTTGGGCAGCAGGATCGGATCCGGCCCCTCGACCAGCTTGCCGCCCGCCGATGTGATGCAGGTGGCGATGGCCTCGCCCGCAAGATCCGGGTCGACCAGCACGCTCTGGCCGGCCGCACCCAGCGCCGACAGGGCGGCCAAGAAGCCAGATGGCTCGGCAATATCGGTCAGTGTTGCCAGCGTGTCGCGGACGGTGTTGGACAACTTGCGCCCGTCGATGAAGAGCTGTGTCTCGCCCTTGGCCGACAGCACGGCGAAGGACAGCGGGATCGGCGTGTGTATCACATCCGAGCCGCGAATGTTGAACAGCCAGGCGATGGAATCAGGCTGGGTGATGACCACGGCATCGGCGCCGGCCTTGGCGACCGCTGCGGCGATGCGGGTGATCTTGTCCCTTGCCTCCTCGCCGGCCTTGTCCATGGGCTGCAGGCTGACGGCGCCGAGCGGCGCGGCGGGACGATCAGCCCAGACCGCATCGACCGGGTTGTCCGTGACGGCGACCAATTCGGCACCGGCAGCGGCGCAGACCTGCCACAGGCGGCGGGTGCCGTTCAGCGTGTGCAGCATCGGATCAAAGCCGAGCTTCATGCCGGGCTTCAGGCGGGCGGCGAGCCAGTCGGCCGGCGGGGCCTCGATCAGATGATGCGGCTCGAACAGCGCGCAGTCGACCTCATCGCGCACCTGCAGCGTGTAGCGGCCGTCGATGAAGATCGCGGCCGCATCGCCGAGCACAGCGGCAACGCCGGCCGAACCGGCAAAGCCGGTCAGCCATTGCAGGCGGCAGTCGCAGGGCGGGACATACTCGCCCTGATGCGCATCGGCGCGGGGGATGAGAAAGCCATCCAGCCCGCGGCGGGCAAGTTCGGCCTTGAGCGCAGCAAGCCGGGGGCGGCCAACACTCGGATCGGTGACGGTGTCAAAGGTCTGGAACATGGCCAGACACTAGCCAGAGGCCGCGCGCCGCGCAATGCCATTGGCGATCGCCAGGGCGGGGAAATGGTTAAGAATCAGTTTCCTGCTGCGCTGCAATACAAATAATTCGCACATGCGAAATCCGCAGGGCAGTCATGCGAAACCGTGCCTTTTCGCAGGGCCGGTCGAGGCGCATATTCGTGTCAACAACGGCCGGGCATTCCGGTTTCTCTTGAACGAATGGAGTAAGACCATGGCTCTTTCGACCGCCACTTCGACTGGCCTTATCGGCGAAGGCCGTCGCCCGGCTCGCGGCCTGTTCCGTCGCGCCTTCGACCACATGATCGCCGCCCGCCAGAAGCAGGCCATGCGTCATGTGAACAGCTACCTGCTGTCGCTCGACGACGCCACGCTGGCCCATTACGGCTATGACCGTGAAGAACTGAAGCGTCAGGGCGCTGCCAGCACCCTGCTCTGAGGTTCACTCAGGCATCCGGCTCGGCTTGATCCGACAAAACAGGCGGCATGCGGTTCAATCAACCGCAGCCGCCTTTTTCTTTGTCCGTGATGCGACAATGTCAGTGCGCGTGCACCCCGCCACGCACCAGGGTCAGCGTGATCCAACCGTTCTTCTCCCAGCGCCGCGCCAGGCGGAAGCCTTGGGTGCTGTAGGCAAACAGGATACGCGGGCCATCCTCGACACGCAGGCCTGACAGGATCAGGGTCGCATCAGCGGTCATCCGCGCCGAGATCGACTTCGCCATCTGCATCAGCGGACGGGCGAGGATGTTGGCGATGACCAGATCAAACGGACCAAACTCGGCAAAGCGCCGGTCCTCGACGCCGGCGGCCGTGAAGGTGCGGATGAGATGCGGCACCTCGTTGAGGACCGCATTCTGCTGCGCCGTCTGCGTGGCGACGGGATCGATGTCGGTGGCAACCACGACCTGGCGGGCGAGCTTGGCGGCGGCAATCGCCAGCACGCCGGTGCCGGTGCCCAGATCCAGGATCCGGTCAAAGCGCCAACGGCCAACCAGCCGGTCGATCTCGCGCAGGCAGCCTTCGGTGGTCCCGTGATGGCCCGTGCCGAAGGCAAGCGCTGCCTCGATCTCGATGCCGATCATGCCCGACCGCAGCTTGTCGCGGTCATGCGACCCGTGAATGAGAAAGCGGCCCGCAGCGACGGGGGCAAGGCCCTCAAGGCTCTTCTCGACCCAGTTGAGGTCTTCCAGCAACTCAGCCTGCGGAACAGCGTCAAAGGCATCCGGACCAACGGTTGCCAGAAGCTCGGCAATCGCCTCCTCCGGCTCCATGCCGAACATCAGGATCTCGACCGCCCAGGTCTTGCCGTCCGGGGTGAACTCATAGACGGTGACCGGGTTGCCCTCGTCCTCGAAGGCCTGCTCGATCACGCCATAGATGCGCTTGGCTTCCTGTTCGTCGGCGGTGATCCGTAACCTGACCGTCTGCATTCTGTCCTCGGAGTGTAGCAAGGGAAGCGCCGATATAACCGCCCCCCTGAAAAACAGCCAGCCCAAAGCGCCGGCAGATGCAACAGCATCACGCTGCAGGCAGTTGCATGCGTGCGGTCAACCCGCCACCGGGCGTATCCAGCAGATCCAGCCGTCCGCCGTGGCCTTCGGCAATTGCCCGGGCCGTGGCAAGACCAAGGCCGAAGCCGGTGCCCTGCCCCTCTCCCATCGTGCGGGCCGCATCGCCGCGCTCGAACGGCTCGATCAGGCGGTTCATTTCCTCGCGCGTCAGGCCCGGCCCATGATCGACGACCTCGATCACGACCAGGTCATCCTTGCCCGAGGCCCTGACGTCGAGACCGCCGGCATGACGATGGGCGTTGTCGATCAGGTTGGACACCGCCCGCACCAGCTCGCTGACGCGGCCGTTCACGACAAGCCCCGACGCGCAGTGCAATCCCAGCGCGATGCCCATGTCCTCATACTGGTCCTGCACCGACAGCAGCAGGCTGGGAAGATCGACCGGCGCCGTGCGTTCTCCGGTGCGTCCTTCGCGCAGGAAGGTCAGCGCCCCATTGATCTGCCCTTCCATGACGGACAGATCGGCAAGATTTCGGCTCTTGAGGTCGCCCTCCGGCATCAGGTCCAGACGCAGGCGCAGGCGTGTCAAGGGCGTGCGCAAGTCATGCCCGATGGCCGCCAGCATCCGCGTGCGCCGCTCGATGAGATCACGGATGCGCACCTGCATCCGGTTGAAGGCAGCAGCAGCGGCCCGGACCTCGCGGGGGCCTTTTTCCGTCAGCGATACCGGATTCCCCGGCCCTTCGCCGAACACGGAGACGGCACGCTCAAGCTCCGACAAGGGACGAACCAGAGTACGCACAGCCCAGACCAGAAGCATGGCCAGGCTGAGGGCAAGAAACAACAGGATCTGCAAGAACGGATTACCCAGAAGCCCTCCGCCGCGCTTGGCAAGATGGTCCGCCCGGATCCGGCTGCCATCATCCAGGGCGATTTCGACGACCAGTTCCTTTTCCTTTCCCAGCGGCTGGGCGCCCAGAAGACGCATGCCGTTTGTCAGATCCACCGGCACCAAGGGATGCCGTAAAATATCCTCCGGAACGCCCAACACGGGCTCTCCGGGCGATACCAGTTCTATGTGATAGTGGCGGTTCGCCGCATTCAACGCATCAACGAGGCCCGGCCGTTCTGCCTGACCAGCCTCGTTCAACGTCTGCAAAGCACTGCCAAGCATCAAAAGCTCGGAAATCGACCGGGCATGCTGGGGCACGGGCCGAAGCAAAACAAAAAACGCAAAAACTAAGGTGGTGATCAGCACCAAGGCAGAAATCATCACCAGCATGACCTGGGACGCGATACGATCCGGCCAGAAATAGTCCTTCAGCGCCTTCACGCAACGCTCACTTCGGCGACAAACTCATAACCGCCGGCCCGCACGGTCCGGATGTATTGGCCGCCGCTCGACGAGGGTTCGAGTTTCGAGCGCAGGCGACTGACAAGAATGTCGATGTTACGGCCTGTGGAACTGATGTTCACACCTGTCGTCAGGTCCACCAATTGCTCCCGGCTGAGCACGCGACCGGGGCGCTCGCAGAACACCTGAAGCAAGGCCAGCTCGGCCGGGGTCAGGGTCACGATGGCCCCTTGCCGGTTGTGCAGGCTGTGCGCAACGCAATCGAGCACCCAGCCATCAAACCCGAGCCGTCGCCCGTGCAGCGACGGCACTGCCGCGCCAAGATCCATGCGACGGAACAGGGCACGGATGCGGGCGATCAGTTCGCGCGGGTTGAACGGCTTGGCGAGATAGTCATCCGCCCCGACCTCAAGCCCGATCACCCGGTCGAAATCATCGGATTTGGCCGAAACAATGATGATCGGTATGGCACTGGAGGCGCGCAGGCGATGGCAGATGCTGAGGCCATCCTCGCCTGGAAGCATCAGGTCAAGCACAATGAGATCGACCCGGCTCGTCTCCATCAGCCGTTGCATTTCAACGCCGCTGCGGGCGAGCGAGACCCGCCACCCGTGCGCCGTCAAATGCTGCTCCATCAGACAACCGATCTCCGGATCGTCCTCAACGATCAGCACATGCTGGCTGGCGTGAAGGGCCGCACCTGGCCGGACAGACTGAAGGGAGACCGCGTCTTTCATTCACATCATCCAAACGTTGCCGGCCAAATGCTGCCGGCCAAACGCTGCCAGCTCGCCTAGCGGCCTTCGCTCAATGGCGCTCGACGAAACTGTCGATCACCCGCTTCTCGCCGGCTTTCTCGAAATCGATCGTGAGTTTGTTGCCCTCGATCACTGTGATGCGACCATAGCCGAACTTGATGTGAAACACCCGCTCGCCTTTTTCAAAATTCGACGGCGTTTCGGAGGTGGAGCGGGCAACCAGTTGCCCTTCGATGGTCAGCGGCCCTTGGGCCCGCGTGCGGGCAGAGCGCATGTCGGATCGGTTGCCTTGGTCCTGATTACCCGCCTCGCGCGCGCGCTGCGCCCGCTGCCAGCCCGGCGTCGAATAGGTGTTCTGGAACGGATCGCGCGCGTCGAAGCGGGAGACGCCATAGGCGTTGCCGCCACCATAGCCGCCCCCGCTGTAGCCACCGTAGCGGGTGGAGCTTTCCACCACCTCGACATGTTTTTCCGGCAACTCGTCCAGGAAGCGGGAGGGGATGCTGGACTGCCACGACCCGTGAATGCGGCGGTTGGAGGCAAACCAGATCTTGGCCCGCTTGCGCGCCCGGGTGATGCCGACATAGGCCAGCCGTCGCTCTTCCTCGAGGCCGGCCCGGCCGCTCTCATCCAGCGCGCGCTGGTGCGGGAACAGCCCCTCCTCCCAACCCGGCAGGAACACGGTGTCGAACTCCAGCCCCTTGGCCGAATGCAGCGTCATGATCGACACCGCATCGGCGGCATCGGCAGAATCCCGATCCATAACCAGCGCGATGTGCTCAAGGAAGCCCGGCAGGGATTCGAACTCCTCCATCGAACGGACGAGTTCCTTCAGGTTGTCGAGACGGCCCGGTGCTTCGGCCGACCGGTCCAGCCGCCACATCTCGGTGTAGCCGCTCTCGTCCAGGATGATTTCGGCCAGTTCCGAATGTTTCATATGGACGAGCTGCGCCCGCCAGCGGTCCAAGCTGGCGATGAGATCGGACAGGGACTTGCGCGCCTTCGGCTTCAACTCTTCCGTGCGGCAGAGCTGGGTGGCGGCCTCCAGCAGCGGGATGCGGCTGGCGCGGGCCAGTTCATGCACCAGCTTCAGGCTCGCCTCGCCGAGGCCACGCTTCGGCGTGTTGACGATGCGCTCGAAGGCCAGATCATCGGCCGGCTGCACCACGCAGCGGAAATAGGCCATCGCATCGCGGATCTCGAGCCGTTCATAGAAGCGCGGGCCGCCGATGACCCGGTAGTTGAGGCCAAGCGTGACGAAGCGGTCTTCGAACTCGCGCATCTGGAACGAGGCGCGCACAAGAATGGCAATCTGGTTGAGCGAATGACCCTGGGTCTGCAGCGCCTCGATCTCCTCGCCGATGGAGCGGGCTTCCTCTTCCGAATCCCAGGACGAGGCCACCGTGACCGCTTCGGCTTCCGGGTCCTTGTCGTCGGTGAACAGCGTCTTGCCGAGACGGCCCTCGTTGTGGGCGATCAGATGCGAGGCCGCGCCCAGGATGTGGCTGGTGGAGCGGTAGTTGCGCTCGAGGCGCACCACGACGGCGCCCGGAAAATCGTGCTCGAAGCGCAGGATGTTGTCCACTTCCGCGCCGCGCCAGCCGTAGATCGACTGGTCGTCGTCGCCGACGCAGCAGACGTTGGAATTGCCCTGCGCCAGCAGTCGCAGCCACAGATACTGGGCGATGTTGGTGTCCTGGTACTCGTCCACCAGCATGTAGCGGAAGCGGCGCTGGTAGTCCTTCAGAACGTCCGGCTGGGTCTTGAACAGGGTGATGCAATGCAGCAGCAGGTCGCCGAAATCGGCGGCATTCAGCACTGACAGGCGGTCCTGGTATTCGGCATAAAGCTTGCGGCCCTTGCCGTTGCCGAAGGCGCGCGCCTCGCCCTCCGGGATGTCCTTCGGTGTCAGGCCGCGGTTCTTCCAGCTGTCGACCACAGAGGCGAACATGCGCGCGGTCCAGCGCTTCTCGTCGAGGCCCTCGGCCTGGATCACCTGCTTCATCAGGCGCAGCTGGTCGTCGGTGTCGAGGATGGAGAAGCCCGACTTGAGGCCGACCAGTTCTGCGTGATTGCGCAGGATCTTGACGCAGATCGAATGGAACGTGCCGAGCCAGGCCATGCCCTCGACGCCGGAGCCGATGTAGCTCGCAATGCGCTCGCGCATCTCCCGTGCGGCCTTGTTGGTGAAGGTGACCGCGAGGATCTGCGACGGCCAGGCGCGCTGGGTGGCGAGGATATGCGCGATGCGGGTGGTCAGCACCCGGGTCTTGCCGGTGCCGGCACCGGCCAGCACCAGAACCGGGCCATCGACGGTTTCCACCGCCAGCCGCTGTTCCGGGTTGAGGCCGGCAAGATAATCGGCGGCAGCCGCCTGGGGCGCACCTTGCCGCGCCGCGAGCGCCCGGGCCGCGATGCTCCCGCCCTGTGGCCGATGGGTGGGCGCGGGCGTTGACGGACCCTGGTCATAGGCCGCGTCGATCTCGCTCCAGTCGTCGGAAAATCCCGTGGGCACGCTCATCCATCCCGCCGCATGTGGTTACTCACAGAGAACAATATAGCAACAATGGCGGCAAGAGCGAGGCGGATAGGGGCGTTTTCCCGTGGTGTGAGGGGGTTGGGGGACCTAATCGGCTGTCATGCCAGCGAAGGCGGGGCCAGTAGCCACCTGCTTCCAGCCACGCCTGCGGATACTGGATCCCGGTCTTACCGCGTTGCGGCAAACCGGGATGACAGCGAAACGGCATCGCTGAAGTCAGGAAATCGCGCAGCTCCACCAAACTCAAATTGTCATCCCCGCGAAGGCGGGGATCCAGTAACCACCTCCCTCCAACAGCGCCCTGCGGATACTGGATCCCGGTCTTGCCGCGTTGCGGCAAACCGGGATGACAGCGAAACGGCATCGCTGAAGTCAGGAAATCGCGCAGCTCCACCAAACTCAAATTGTCATCCCCGCGAAGGCGGGGATCCAGTAACCACCTGCTTCCAGCTACGCCTGCGGATACTGGATCCCGGTCTTGCCGCGTTGCGGCAAACCGGGATGACAGGAGAGAATCAGACAAGACCGGGAAACAGATCGACCCAATCCGGGTTCCGCTCCTCGATGAGGCGGATTTTCCAGGCGCGGTTCCAGCGCTTGAGCTGCTTCTCGCGGTGGATTGCCTGCTCAACATCATCAAATAGCTCGTAGTAGACGAGCCGGTGAACTTCATAGCGCGCCGCAAACCGGCTTCCGATGCCTAGCCGATGTTCGGAGATCCGGCGGAGGAGATCGTTGGTCACTCCGATGTACAGCGTGCCACCCAGCCTGCTGGCAAGCATGTAGACGTAGTAGTGGTGGCCACCGACCATCCCTCACCCGCCGACCAGATCGAACCACTCGTCTTCGGTAATCACCTCGATGCCGAGGTCCTGGGCGGTCTTGAGTTTGGAGCCGGCGCCGGGGCCGGCGACGAGGAGGGTGGTCTTCTTGGAGACAGAGCCCGCGACCTTGGCGCCCAGCCGTTCGGCCATGGCCTTGGCCTCGTCGCGGGTCATGCGTTCGAGGGAGCCGGTGAAGACGACGGTCTTGCCGGCCACCGGCGAGCCGGACGCGTCGATCTTCTCGGCGTCCAGCGGGGTGACTTCGGCGAGCAAGGCCGCAAGCGCTTCGCGGTTGTGGTCCTCGGCGAAGAACTGCACCACGGCTTCGGCCAGCGTTTCGCCGATGCCGTCGACGGCGTTGAGATCGGCCCAGGCGTCGCTGGCGTGATCGAGCGCGGCCGTCATCGCGGCCTCGAACACGCCCCAGGAGCCATAGGCGCGGGCGAGGAGCTTGGCGTTGCCCTCGCCCACATGGCGGATGCCGAGGGCGAAGATGAAACGGTGAAGGTCTATGCGGCGGCTGGCGTTGATCGCCTCGAACAGGTTCTTCGCCGAGACCGCGCCCCAGCCGTCGCGGTTGCGCAGCTTGGTCAGCGCCGCCTTGTCGCGCGCTTCCAGAGTGAAGATATCGGCCGGCGTGCGCACCAGCCCTTCGGCAAAGAAGGCATCGATCTGCTTGTCGCCGAGGCCCTCGATGTCGAAGGCATTGCGCTGGACGAAATGCTTCAGCTTCTCCGAGGCCTGGGCCGGGCAGATCAGGCCGCCGGTGCAGCGGCGCACCGAATCAAGCCGGCCGGTCTTGGCGTTTTCCTCGCGCACCGCATGGCTGCCGCAGGCCGGGCAGACGGTGGGGAAGACGTAGGGCTGTGCATCGGCAGGCCGGCGCGCGAGGTCGATGTCGACGATCTGCGGGATGACGTCGCCGGCGCGCTGGATCATCACCGTGTCGCCGATGCGCAGATCCTTGCCCCCACGGATCGGCTCGCCGTCCATGCCGATGGCCTTGATGTAGTCCTCGTTGTGCAGGGTGGCGTTGGAGACGACGACGCCGCCGACGGTGACGGGCTCGAGCTTGGCCACCGGCGTCAGCGCGCCGGTGCGGCCGACCTGGATCTCGATGTCCTTCAGGACCGTGTAGGCCTTCTCCGCCGGGAATTTGTGCGCAATGGCCCAGCGGGGGGAGCGGGAGACGAAGCCGAGGCGCTGCTGCAGGTCGAGCCGGTCGACCTTGTAGACGACGCCGTCGATGTCGTAGCCAAGGCCCGAGCGGTCCTCCTCGATGCCGTGATAGACGGCCAGCAGTTCCTCGACGCTGGTGCAGCGCTGCATGCGCGGGTTGACCGCAAAGCCCCAGTCGCCGAACTGGCGCACCATGTCGTACTGGGTCGCCGCCGGCACCTGGCTCATCTCGCCCCAGGCATAGGCGAAGAAGCGCAAGGGCCGGGAGGCGGTGATCTCGGGATTGAGCTGGCGCAGGGAGCCGGCGGCGGCATTGCGCGGATTGGCGAAGGTCTTGCCGCCGTTGGCCGCCATGCGCGCGTTGAGTGCGGCGAAATCGGCGTGCGACATGTAGACCTCGCCGCGCACCTCGACCACCGCCGGAACGCCGGCGGGCAGCCGGTGCGGAATGTCTGCAATGGTGCGGGCGTTGGGAGTGACGTTCTCGCCCACCGTGCCGTCGCCACGGGTGGCGGCGCTGATGATGACGCCGTTCTCGTAGCGCAGCGACAGGGACAGGCCGTCGATCTTGGGCTCGGCCACCACAACCAGATCGCCCATCAGCGGATCGAACTTGAGGAAGCGGCGGACGCGGCCGACGAAATCGCGCACGTCCTCGTCGGTGAAGGCGTTGTCGAGCGACAGCATCGGCACCGGATGCGTGACCTTGCCGAAACCGTCAGCCACACCGGCCCCCACCCGCTGGGACGGGCTGTCGGGGCGCACCAGGTCCGGGAACTGCGCTTCGATCTCGGCATTGCGCAGGCGCAGGGCGTCGTAGTCGGCGTCGGAAATGGTCGGGGCGTCTTCGCCATGATAGCGCCGGTCGTGGCCGGCGATCTCTGCGGCCAGCCGTTCCAGCTCGGCGGCAGCCTCCTCGCGGGTCAGGCGGTCGGCGGCAAGGGCGTTAACAGGCAAGTCGCTCATGGTCGGTCCGAAGGCTCACAGGAGGATCACAACAGTGCCGGGGTAATGGAACCAATGCGGCAGCTCAAGAGTTACCACCCCGGACAACGCGGTTAGGCCACACCCTACAGGAGATCACAATGGCATACGAAACCAATGGCACGAATGTTCGCTCGGCTGGCGCAAGTGCGGCCTGGTTCATCGCTGGGGCACTGCTGGTCGCCCTGATCGGTCTCGGCCTCTACGCCTATAATGGCGGCTTCGCCAACGACAACAAGGTCTCGATCGAGCTTGAAGTACCGAACGTCGACGTTCCGAAGGTCGAGTTGCCGAAGGTCGAACTGCCAGAGCTGAAGACCGAACCGATGCGCACGCCCACCGTCGAGTAACTGGCGCGCACCCTACCCCGCCGTCTGCGCGATCAACCGCGCGGCGGCGGCGCGGGCCTCATCCGTGATGACGCTGCCAGCCAGCATGCGGGCGATTTCCTCACGGCGATGGGCCTCGTCAATCGACGTGATGCGGGTGGCGACACGCTCGGGAGCGACCTCTTCCTTGGCGATGAGGAAGTGTCCATCGGCGCGCGCGGCGACCTGCGGCGCATGGGTGACGGTCAGGACCTGGACGCTGCGGGCAAGGCGCGCAAGGCGCCAGCCGATGGCTTCGGCCACAGCGCCGCCAACGCCGGTGTCGATCTCGTCGAAAACAAGCGTCGGCACGGAACCGCTGTCGGCAAGCGACACTTTCAAGGCAAGCAAGAAGCGCGAGAGTTCGCCGCCAGAGGCGACCTTCATGATCGGTCCGGGCCGGGTGCCCGGGTTGGTCTGGACCCAGAACTCCACCACGTCGACGCCAGTCGCGGTGCGGTTTTCCGGATCGCTGGTGATCTCGACAATGAAACGGGCGCGGTCCAGCTTCAAGGATGGCAACTCGGCGGCCACGGCGGCTTCAAGCTTGTGAGCCGTTGCAGCCCGCGCGGCCGAAAGCGCGCCGGCGAGTTCATCAAACGCCTTGCGTGCGGCACTGGCTGCGGCCGCCAGCGCGTCGAGCTTTTCCTCGCCTGCATCAAGGTCACCAAGGTCGGACGCCATGCGCGCGGTCAGGGCGGCAAGCTCCTCGACCGGGACCGAAAACTTGCGTGCAGCAGCGCGCAGGGCGAACAGACGCTCCTCGGTTGCTTCCAGTTCGCGCGGATCGAAATCCGTCTGGCGGATGGCAGCCTCAAGCCCGGCCCGCGCCTCCTCCAGCGCATCCAGGGCCGTACCGAGAGCAGATACCGGACCGGACAGCATCTGCGGTGCCTGATCGGCCTTGCGCTCCAGCCGCCGCATCAGACTGGACAAGTCCGGAATGGGAGAGGCTGACCCATTCAGGGTCTCATAGGCCTCGTTGAGATCGCCGGCGATCTTCTCCACCTGCATCATGGCCGCACGCCGTTCGGCAAGCTCGGCTTCCTCGCCCGGCTTCGGGGCAAGGCGGGTCAGCTCGTCGGCGGAGGCCCGCAGGTAGTCGGCTTCGCGCCGCGCCGCCTCGATGCGGGCCTTGTGGTCCTTCAGAGCCTTGTCGGCAGCACGCAGTCGGCCATAGGCTTCACCGACGCCGGCAACATCCCCATCAAGGCGGCCGAAACTGTCGAGCAGCAGGCGGTGGCTTTCCGGATCGACGAGCGCACGCTCGTCATGCTGGCCATGCACCTCGACCAGCATCTGGCCGGCTTGACGGAGCAGACCAACGCTGACGGGCTGATCATTGATGAAGGCGCGG
The DNA here is from genome assembly GCF_051860505.1 of Pannonibacter sp. Classification (NCBI taxonomy): domain Bacteria; kingdom Pseudomonadati; phylum Pseudomonadota; class Alphaproteobacteria; order Hyphomicrobiales; family Stappiaceae; genus Pannonibacter; species Pannonibacter sp. Next base: position 40,409 of record NZ_JBHYDX010000033.1, read on the forward strand.
CTGCGACCATCCTGGGTCTGGATCCGGCGCAGGATGACATCACCGTCGTCGGGGACATCGTTTTCGCGCAGGAGCGCACGGACCGGGTGGACGCCAGCGACGTCAAAGACGGCGACGACCTGGCCCTGAGCCTCGCCGTGACGGACAAGCCCGGCATCGCCGCGACCGCCGAGCGCGAGCGTCAAGGCATCGAGCAGAATGGATTTGCCCGCACCGGTCTCGCCTGTCAGCACAGTCATGCCGGCGGAGAAATCGATGTCGAGCCGGTCAATCAGAACGATATCGCGAATCGAAAGTGTCGCCAGCATGGAAGGTGCCCCGCCCCTTCAGTCCCAGACGTCTGCCTCAGAACAGCTTGACGCCCTGGAACGCCTTGCTGATCCAGCTGCCACGATCCTCGGACGGCTCGTAGCCCCCCTTCTGCAGCAGCGAATAGGAATCCTTGTACCACTGGCTATCGGGATAATTGTGACCGAGAATTGCAGCCGCAGTCTGCGCTTCGCTGACCACACCAAGGGCGTAGTAGGACTCGGTCAAGCGGGCGAGAGCCTCCTCGACGTGGCGGGTGGTCTGGTAGTTGATCACGACCGACTTGAAGCGGTTGATCGCTGCGATGTAGTTGCGCTTCTCCAGATAATAGCGCCCAACCTGCATTTCCTTGCCTGCGAGCTGGTCATAGGCCACCAGCAGCTTCGACTTGGCATCTGCGGTGTATTCGCTGTCCGGATAACGGGTCACCAGTTCATTGAGGGCGGATGCGGCCTGCTCGGTGATGCGCTGGTCGCGCGAGATATCCGGAATCTGGCGGTAGTAGGACTGACCGATCAGATAGAGCGCGTAGGGCGTATCCTCACTGCCGGGATAGAGCGTGTTGAACCGCTCGGCGGCTGTGATTGCCTCCGGGTAGCGCCCCAGCGAGAAGTTGATGAACGCCAGGTTCATCAGCGACTTCTTGGCAAACTCGGAATAGGGATAAAGCTTGTCGAGTTCGGAGAACTTCTTGCCGGCGTCCGACAAACGGCCGGCATTGCGCAGCGCCAGCCCTTCGTTGAACAGCACCTCGGCCGGCGTGTCGTCCAGGGCAAGGTCATCGTCATCATTCGATGAACAGGCCGTCAGCACCAGGGCGGTCGCCAACAGCAGGGAGTGGATGAGGATCGTCTTCCTGCGCGGACGCTTGCCCGTTCCGGTCGCCATGTTGTCCAGCACGCCTTCCAACTCCTTGCCCAGGACACCGCCCATGAACCGGTCACACTGACCAGACCGGGACGGCACCTTCGTATTGATGCGTGATCGATTGCCGATCAGGTGACAGCACCGGAGCGGAAATCGATCTGACAGATTTCATCCTGCCTGTCAGGCAAGGCTTAAGCTGCCGCGTGGCAAATGCCAACCATTTTCCAAGGCACGGCTTTTACCGGATCTCGGCTGGACCTGCCACGCCATGTGTTCAATTTTTGAAGCTTTTTTGTGGCGGAGGGGTTGCGTGGGCCGATTTGCCCGATTGCGGGGTCGGACGTAGGCCCGTGTTCTCCCGGTCGTCATGCCATGACTTGATCATGGCATCCAGGCCGTTGCCTGAATACGCGGGGAGCTTAACGAGGCGGGCCGCGGGAGCAACTGGGCGAAGCTGATCGTGTGGAGAGGGCACGGCATGGATGCCATGGCCCGGCCATGGCATGACGAAGGACGAGGCTGGTCAGACGATCAGGAGACGTCGGGGCCGAAGGCGGCGGCAGCAAGGGCCGGGCGGCCGGCGGCCTGGCTGTTGTCGCGCCAGACCGGAGCTTCCACGATCTCGAAACTGTCCTTGGGGGCGCGGGTGAACAGTTCTTCCAGGATGGCGTGGTTCATCTTGTGACCGCCCTTGAAGGAGCGGTAGATGCCGAGGATCGGCAGGCCGGCAAGAGCAAGATCCCCGACGGCATCCAGTGCCTTGTGGCGGACGAATTCGTCCGGCCAGCGCGTGCCTTCGGGATTGAGAACACGGTCATCGGCAATCGCGACGGAGTTCTCCAGCGACGAACCGAGGGCAAAGCCCATGGCCCAGAGCTTCTCGACATCCCTGACCTGGCCAAAGGTGCGCGCTCGGGCCAGTTCCTTGCGGAAGACATCCGGGGTGAGATCGCGGGCAAAGGTCTGGCGTCCGATCAGGGCGCCGTCGAATTCGATGGTGACTTCAAAGCGGGTGCCGTCATAGGGCAGCAACTCGCACCAGGCGGATCCTGCGTCGATCCGTACCGGCTTCTTGATGCGCAGATAGCGTCGGCCGCGATCCAGCCGGCGCAGGCCAACCTGATCAATGGCCTCGACAAAGGGGGCGCTGCTGCCGTCCATGATCGGCATTTCCGGGCCATCCATCTCGACAACGACGTTGTCGACACCGAGCGCGATGAGCGCAGCCATCAGATGTTCGACGGTGGAGACGCCGTTGCGGGCCGGATCGGCAATGACGGTGCAAAGGGCCGTGGCTGTCACCTGATCCCAACGGGCCGGAATTGCGCGCGCGCTGTCCTGGGCATCGCACCGGGTGAAGACGATACCTGTGCCGGCATCTGCCGGAAGGAGGGTCACACTCGCCGGCTTGCCAGAATGGACGCCAACCCCGGTAAGGGTTACCTGATCGGCCAGGGTCGTCTGGAAGTCGGTACGGTGGGTCATGAATGATGCCTTGGTTCGGTCCGGCGCCACAGGACCCGCAAGCTTTACGCAAGCTTGATAGGGTCTGTTAACGCTCTGCGATCTGGCCGAACAATAGACCCGGGCGATCTGTGACCGAAATAAAGCTTTATTACGCTTTGTAACGCGTCAAACTCCTGTAAGCATTTGATATCGTTGCGATACGGGAAGCGCATTGCCACAATGTTACAAACGGAAACGACCCGGTGTCACCACCGGGCCGCTCCGAAGGGAAGAGTGTCAGTGCGAGTCGGAACGACTCAGTTCGACTGCCGGCGCAGGAATGCCGGAATCTCGAGCTGGTCTTCCTCGCTCTGGCTGTGCGGACGGGCGGGAGCCCGGCCGGTTGCATCCAGCTGACCGGCAGCACCCATCTGCGGACGGGGAGCCGGAGCCATCTGCGGCATGCGCGGAGCCGGACGCATCTGCGGCTGCGGCGCGACCGGAGCGGCCGCACGCGGCTGCACCTGCGGCTCCGGAGCCACGTCGTCATGTTCGACATGACGCGACAGGCCCGAGGCCAGACGACGCAGCAGGCCCATCGGACGGCGGTCGTCACCGTGATCGTCCTCGACGTGATGCTGCACCGGTGCTGCCTGCGGGGCGACGTCCTCGGTCCGGGCCGCCTGGGCGCGCATTTCACGCTGGGCGATCGGCGGGAAGTCTTCCATGCGCGGCATGCGCGGATTGGCAACCGGCTGTTCGGCGACCGGCGGGATATACGGACGGCTGACCGGGGCTTCGGCGGCCAGCGGCACCTGGACCGGCTCGCCGAGATCGGCAGCAGGAACCTTGGTGGTCATCAGGTCGGGAGCCGGGCGAAAGGCTTTGATCTGGACATCCGGGTCCGTCGCGGAGGCAACGGCGACCGGCTCCGGGATCGACAGTTCGCGCTCAAGGCTGGCCAGTGCGCGGGAAGCGGCATCCTGCTGGAAGGAACTGACAGGGGCGGCGGGACGCGCTTCAGCCGGGCGGGCTGCCTGCGTCACGACCGGCTTCTGCACGCTGTCCACGCGCGGGGCCAGCATGACGTTCATGTCAGCGTTTCCCAGGGTCTGTTCCTTGTCGATGCCGGTGGCAACAACCGAGACGCGGATGATGCCGTTGAGGCTTTCGTCGAAGGTCGCGCCGAGAATGATGTTGGCGTCCGAATCCACTTCCTCGCGGATGCGGGTGGCCGCTTCATCGACTTCGAACAGGGTCAGGTCCGTGCCGCCGGTGATCGAGATCAGGAGGCCCTTGGCGCCCTTCATCGAGGTCTCGTCGAGCAGCGGATTGGCGATGGCAGCTTCTGCGGCCTGCTGGGCGCGCTTGTCGCCGGAGGCTTCGCCCGTGCCCATCATGGCCTTGCCCATGCCGCGCATGATCGAGCGCACGTCGGCAAAGTCGAGGTTGATGAGCCCTTCCTTGACCATCAGGTCGGTGATGCAGGCAACGCCCGAGTAAAGCACCTGGTCCGCCATCGCGAAAGCGTCGGCGAAGGTGGTCTGGGCGTTGGCGATCCGGAACAGGTTCTGGTTCGGAATGACGATCAGCGTGTCGACGTTCCTCTGCAGTTCCTGGATGCCGGCTTCGGCGATGCGCATGCGGCGCGAGCCTTCGAACTGGAACGGTTTGGTCACCACACCTACCGTCAGTATACCTTGCTGTCGGGCCGCCCGTGCAATGACGGGGGCAGCGCCCGTGCCGGTGCCACCGCCCATGCCGGCGGTGATGAACACCATGTGCGAGCCGGACAGGTGATCGTTGATCTCGTCGATCACTTCCTCGGCGGCCGCAGAGCCGACTTCCGGCTGCGATCCGGCCCCGAGGCCTTCGGTCACGGCAACGCCCATCTGGATCAGGCGCTCGGCGTGGTTCATGGCAAGAGCTTGCGCGTCGGTGTTGGCCACCACGAAATCGCAGCCCTGGAGGCCGGCCGAAATCATGTTGTTGACGGCATTGCCGCCAGCACCGCCGACGCCGAAGACCGTGATTCTCGGCTTCAGCTCCTGAATGTCAGGCATCTTCAGGTTGATGGTCATAAGTTCCTCGCGACCCTCTAAGGGCACCCGATTCTCGGGGGCCCAGTTCTTCCCTTGTGTGTGCGCCGTTGCCGGCATTTCAGTCCGACGCGGCGTCCCGCGTCAGAAGCTTTCCCTGATCCACTGCCCGACCCGGGCGAGATACCCCTGATTGCCGCCCCAGCCGGAGCGCTTGTACTTCGGCTGGAACTGCTCGATCTGGGACACCTGCGGATAGATGAGAAGGCCAACGGAGGCAGCAAACGCCGGTCCCTTGGCCGCCTCGGGCAGTCCCGCCACACCGAGCGGCCTGCCCAGTCTGACGTTGCGGCCGATCACCCGGCGGGCCACTTCGCTGAGACCGGTGAGCTGGCTGGCCCCGCCGGTCAATACGATCTGCTTGCCGACACGCCCGGCAAAGCCGGACGCCGTCAGCCGGTCCCGCACCAGTTCGAGGATCTCCTCGACACGGGGGCGGATCACACGGGTCAGCGCCGACCGGGGGATCTGGTTGGGCAGATCGCCCTCGCCCTCGACGGGCGGAATGGTCAGCATGTCCCGGTCATCAACACTGGTGGCCAGCGCCGAGCCGTGCAGGGTCTTCAGCCGCTCGGCATCGGTGAGCCGTGTGGCAAAGGCACGGGCGATGTCGGTGGTGACATGCTGCCCGCCCACGGCGATGGCATCCAGATGGACCATCTGGCCTTCAACGAACACGGACAGCGTGGTTGTGCCACCGCCCATGTCGATGCAGGCCACGCCCAGTTCCGCCTCGTCGTCCACGATGGTCGAGAGGCCGCTGGCGAAGGGCGTTGCCACCAGCGTTTCCACCTGGAGATGCCCGCGATTGATGCAGAGCTCCAGATTGCGGACGGGAGGAACTTCCGTCGTCACCACCTGCATGTCGACCCCGAGCTTGAGGCCCATCATGCCGCGCGGATCGCGGATGCCGCGGTTGCCGTCCAGCGAATAGGAAATCGGCAGCGCATGGGTTACGGCCCGTCCATCCGTAGCGGAATGGGACGACCCGGCCACCAGCACCCGCTGGATATCTGCCTCTGTGACAGATTCGCCGGCTAAAGGCACGGTGGCGCTGAAGATTTCGCTCTGCAGTCGCCCGCAGGACACATTGGCAATCACGGATTCAACCGTCACACCGGCCATGCGCTCGGCCGCATCCACGGCAAGGCGGATCGCCTGCTCGGCCGCATCCATGTCGACGATGACGCCGGACTTGATGCCACGCGAGCGCTGGTAGCCGTAACCGAGGACTTCCACGGCATGGGAGCGACCGGCCAGCACATCCGAGCCTTCGCGCGGGGTCAGCTTGGCAATGAGGCAGCAGATCTTGGTCGAGCCAACGTCCAGCACGGACATGACAACAGCTCTGCGCCCCGGCAGGGGGCGCATGCGCGGCAGGTAGAGGGCAGTGCCGTTGCGGCTCATGTGTTTGCCCCCCGTTTCGCGACCTTGTCGCGCCCCTTGGGGGCTTCGTCACGCCGTTTCACAGCCTCATCGGTGAGGCGCACCACAATCCGGTCCGGCAGGCGCATGTCGACGGCAGCAATGTCACGGGTCAGCAGCGCGTTGTCGGCATCCATGCGCAGAAGCTCAGCCAGCGCTGCGGACATGCCGCTTTCCGGCAGGCGAACGGTAATGCCGTTCTCCAGCATCAGGTCCCAGCGGCGATGGCTGACCAGGAAGGCCGCGCGGACGCGGGGACGCAGGGAGGGCACATCTTCCAGCGCCGAGATGATCTCGCCTGCCCGCTTCTCGGCCCCGTCATTGACCACGAGCAACAGGTTGGCATAGCGACCGTCGACTTCACGGGTGATGATGTCGCCCTGCTCGTTGATGATCGAGACAACATCGCCATCCTGCCACAGCGCAAACGGGATCCGCTCCTCGACCGTCACCTTGAGGGTGTTCGGGTAAAGCTTCATCACCGAGGCATTTTTGATCCAGGCGATGGACGTCAGCCGCTCGCGGGCTCCGTCCACATCAAACAAGGACAGGGAGGTGCCCTCCTCGATGCCGAGCGCGGACAGGATCTGGTAGTCGGAGGTCTCACGCTGACCGGAGAGTTTGACCGTCTCGATGCCGAAACCGGCAGCACTGATCAGGGACTCCGACACCATCCGGCCGTAGCCGCCGAGAATGACACCATATGTGATTGTCGCAGCCAGAAAGGCCACGGCCGCAACCGATCCCGTCCCGCGCGGCAGCTCGGCCAGCCGCCCGGCCTGGCGCCAGAGCGGGCGCTGATGCAGGCGTGCGACACCACGCCCGCGCGGTGCGAGCTCCGCTTCAAGCGGAAAGGCGGTCTCTTCCTTGGCCTTGCGTCTCAGCGAGAGCAACTTGCGTCCTCCACCATCCAGGTGACGAGATCTCCGAAATCCGTACCCTCATGGGCAGCGAGTTCCGGGACCAGAGAGGTCGGGGTCATTCCGGGTTGTGTATTTACTTCCAGGCAGATCAGGGTTCCGGTGCCATCGGGCTTCTCGTCAAAGCGGAAATCCGCCCGCGAAACACCCCGGCACCCGAGAGACTGATGCGCCGTCAGGGTAAGTTTCTGTACTTCTTGGTAAACAAAGGTTGAAAGATTTGCAGGAAGGATGTGGTCAGACCCACCTTTCGCGTATTTGGCATCAAAATCATAAAAACCGTGCCCTTTTGGCACGATGTCAATAACGCCAAGCACCCGGTCTCCCATGACCGCGCAGGTCAGTTCGCGGCCCGGAATATAGGTTTCGCACATCAGGATGTCGGAATACGGCCAGTCTGCCCGGTAAAGCTCCTGCGGCGGATGGGCGGCATCTTCCTTCACGATGAGGACGCCAAAGCTGGAGCCTTCGTTGATCGGCTTCAGCACGTAAGGCGGCGGCAACGGGTGATCACGGCCGATCTGGTGGCGATTGACCACCACATGACGCGTCACCGGAACGCCGGCGGCAGCCATCACGGCCTTGGCCTTGACCTTGTTCATGGCCAGCGCCGAGGCCATCACGCCGGAGTGGGTGTAGGGAATGCCAAGGATTTCCAGAACGCCCTGGATACATCCATCCTCGCCGAACGGACCATGCAGGGCATTGAAGGCAACGTCAGGACGAAGATCAGCCAGGCGGTGAGCAATGGTGCGGTCGACATCGACGCGGGTAACGCGAAAGCCTCGCGATTCCAGCGCATCTGCGCAGGCGTTGCCCGATGAAAGGCTTACGGGCCGCTCATGCGCCCAACCACCCATCAGCACCGCTACATGTTTACCCGTCATTGCCGCGACTCACTCGAACACGTGTTTCCCGCCGACAATGCGCAGCAATTTGGTAAAGAATCGTTAACCAAGGCGTTAAGGATTGTGTTTACGAATGGGCGGGGCGGAGTGTTGCGGCGGCGCAACATTTTTTGGGGGCGACCTTGTTGTTCAAGCTTGCCGTCCACCCCTCGTCGCTCCTGCGGAGGCAGGAGCCTAGTAGCCCCGGTGTGGATTGGTGATCCCAGCGGGTGTTTCTGCTTATAGCTCAACGCGGGTTGCCGACCGTCCGCCGCAACGGGCCGCCTCGGTTACTGGGCTCCTGCCTGCGCAGGAGCGACGAAGGAGGGGTGGACGGGGGCGGTGAAGATGCGTTGGGTGCAATCAAACTGGCT